>JASHXK010000130.1 GCA_030043575.1 Terriglobales bacterium | reverse complement strand
CCAGGATTGGCATCGGAGGCGATGTCAGGCACGCAACGGCCATTGGGTGAATACGGCGCGCAGGCCGAATCCTGCCACGACGGCTCTGCCTCGTTCGAGTCGATTCCACCGCCGCTGCCACTCCACGCGCTTTCCGTACCATAGTCCAGGCCAAGCGGGCTGGACAGTGGGGCAGCCGTCAGCGGAGCGAGCGTCGTACCGCCGGCCGCGACCACGCAAGGCGAAGTCGACGGATAGATGGTGCCATGTCCGCCGTCACCGGTGGCAGCCACGTTGGTTACGGGCTGGCCGGCGCCGTTGACGATGTTGCAGAAGTAGGTGTCGTACTCGTTCTCACCGGAGAAGCTGCCGCCGCCCCAGCTCATGGAGACAACGCTGGCGTTATAGGGAGCCTCCGAGGCCGTTTGCACTGCGGTCAGCAGATCGCCAAAGCTGTTGCTGTTGGCTTCGAACAGGATGATGTTGGCTTGCGGCGCCAACGCGCAGGCCTGCTGCGCGTCGAGCGACTCTTCCAGATCCCAGCCCTGTCCCTCTAACGGGTCGCCCAAGATCACCACCGAGAAGTTGCAGGGTGACTTGTGGAAGTAGCTGGCGTAGAACGCCACATCCGAGGTGATGTTGGGGTCTTTGAAGGCGTCAACCAGAGCAATCGTCATGCCCGCGCCCTGGTTGGCAATACGGTCGAAGCCGTAGGCTTCCTTGAACTCCTGCGGCAGAATGCCGCTGGGATTGTTGGGATGCTGGGCATCCATGACTATAACGTTAGTGTGCGCATGGCCAGCAGGAGCTTTGGGAGCCTGGGCCATCAGCGGGAGCGCCACGACAAGCAAGGCTGCCATGCCGAGCGACAGAACAGAGAGCTTCTTCATATTTTTCGTCATCCTTCTTTTTGTGGTGTTCTAGGGGACAAGCGACGACCGCAGCGGAGCCGGCCCTCGCGGGTTACAGCGCAGAAGTTGTAAATTTTCATGCACTGAAGCTGGTGTTGAGATTCTCCTACCAGGGGTCTGTTTTTAGAGAAGTCTATTCCTAGTGGAGATTATTCTTGGCCGCATGATCCTACAACAGGATCAAGGCTCCTGTCGAGAATATTCGGCCAAATTTTTACTTAATCCCTCTTCGGACACGCCGCTTCTACGGAAGCGATAGTAGCAGAATGGGATAGTAGTAGCGCCGCCTGGCTGCCGGCACAGAACACAAAATTGGTTTCTCCAACTCAAAACTACCTTTTCTCCTTTCGCTGGTCCTCTATCCGGACCTCGCGCCGTGGTTCGGCAGCGCGTCAGTTTCCGAACCAAGCCACTATCTGACAGCAACATGCCTCGCTCGTTGCCTCTCCGTTATCACCGCAGTTGGACATAGGCCGCGAGCCATCGCACCCACTACTGACCGAGATATCTGGCGACGACAAATCCGCCGTTGCTGGCCTGGCCAACCGCGACGATCTTGCCATCGCTCTGCAGGGCCAGCGCCGCGATGCTCGCCGTTGTGTCGCTGCCGAAGCTGGTGGTAACCAAACCGCCGGTCCCGAAGGTGTTATCGAGCACTCCGGTGGGCACATAGCGAGCCAGGGCAAAAACTGAGCTGTCGGCATTCACAGCCGCCTGGCCCGCCGCAACGATGTAATTGTTCGGCTGCACCACCATCGACGTTGCGTTGGACGTCAGGAAGTTCGGGAACGGGGTAACCGAGCCGCCGTGCGTGCCGAAAAGGAAGATGGGAAATCCACTGGTGAAGTACGAGTCCACGCCGAAGCCCGCGCCATTGCCCGACAAGGACACGTTGCTGACGACGGCTCCGGCGGTGACGACCTGGCCGTTGCTTTGCACGCCGACAGCCTCCGCTCCTGCCAGGTCCGACACCTGTCCTTGAACGCCAAAAACCGTGTCGATACTGCCGTTGGTGTTGTATCGCGCCAACGATCCTGAGCTCGGAATCACTCCTACCGTCCCCCCCGATCCCAACAGGATTTTGCCGTCCGATTGCAACGCGATGGTTGCGGCTGCGACCAGCAAGGGAGCGCTGCCGCCGTTGCCGAACGTGGTGTCGATCTGACCCGCACTGGTGTAGCGGCTCAGTGTCGGCGCCTGCTCAAATCCCGGCCCGGCGTTTACCAGAATCATGCCGTTCGGCTGCAAGGCGAGGAACGAAGGAGTCAACTCCAGGAACACCGACCCGTTGTCGCCAAAGGTGGTGTCCGTGGAGCCGTCCGTATTCAAGCGAACCAGATGCCCGCCCTGCGGCAATCCCGTACCGACCGCCAGAATCTTCCCGTCCGACTGCACCGCCACTCCCACCGTGAAGTTTTCGACGTCCGCGTATTGAATGCTGACTACGCCGCCGGTTCCAAAGCTGGTGTCCAGCGTGCCGTTGGTGTTCAGCCGTACGACAATGCCCGGATTGCCGGCTTCTCCGCCCACGATGATCTTGCCGTCCGATTGCAACGCAACCGATGTGGCAAACGGCGCGCTATTACTGAACGTGGTGGAGAAAATTCCGTTGGTGCCGAAGCTGGGGTCCAGTTGTCCCGCCTGGGCCATCACCACGGTCGATGCCGTGGCCAGAACAAGACATGTGATCAGGGTGTAAGAACCGATCGCCGAGACCTTCGCGGCGAAGCGGCGTCCGCTAAATCTGCTCACTTCTCACCTCCGAAAACTCGCACTACAAGAGCCCGGCGCCGGCGCCCGATAGCCTGGCCGGGTGGCTCGGTTCTACGCTATCGCGGCCTGCGATGTGTCAGCAGCGTGCAAATGTTTTGTCACAAAGCTGTTGACAATCCCTGGTTTGGGATTTTCAGGATGATGAATGTTAGAGGAGGAATATCGGTCGTCGGAAAGAAGCCGTAAGTCTTAAGCTCGGGCCGACGACTCGTCCGCGCCCAGGGGAAGGAAGTACTGGGTGCCACGAATCGGTTCACTCACTCGTCGCAGCAGCGCCTGCAAGTCCTCGCTGCGCTCGACGAAATCGATCTCCGAGGTGTTGACGATAAGCAGGTCCGACGACGTGTAATGAAAAAAGAAGTGTTCGTACGCCTTGATCACCTCTTCCAGATAATCCTCGCTGATCGCTTTTTCGCCGGGGGCGTTCTTCTTCTTCAGCCGCTTCTTCAGCACTTCGGGCGTGGCTTGCAGATAAATGACCAGATCAGGCGTTGGCACATTCTGCCGGAACAAGTCGTAATAGCGGTTGTAAACCTCAAGCTCCGCATCGCCCAGATTGAGGCACGCGAACAGCTTGTCCTTCTCGAAGATGTAATCGGCAACGTAGGTCTTGTTGGGATTGTGTTTGATGTCCAGCCCGCCCAGCTGCTGGTATCGCGCGATGAGAAACGCGAATTGCGCCTGAAACGCCGCCCCAGGCTCACCCTGATAGAACGGGCGCAGAAACGGATTCTGCTCCGGCTCGCTGATGCGCTGCGCGTGCAGCGTCTCGGCAATCACCCGGCTGAGCGTGCTCTTGCCGACTCGGATGGGGCCTTCCACGGCAATGTAGCGGGGTGGTTCGAAGAGGTTCGCCATGATCGGAGAAAAGCTACGAACCGCAGAATAACTTGCCCTCGTCTCCGTGGCAATTAACTGCTTGTGAAACGCTGTGGAAGAAAGGCCGCCATTCGCTCTTCGCCATTCGCTAATCGCCCTTCGCCTTTGGCCTTTGGCCATTCGCTCTTCGGCTTGCACTTCCCGCAGGCCAGCCCTCACCCCTTGCACTGAAGCGGATGAAGAGGGTGAATTCATCCCTTACGCGAATCGGCAGGTCTGCCAAGGCAGAGCTCTGGCGAAAAGCGAAGAGCGAATGGCGGAGAGCGAAAAGCGAGTAGCGAACAGCGACTGGCGAGATCCTGCCTTCCAGCTACAATCGTCTCGTGCTTCCCATTCTCTTCGGCGCCGCCGGTCTGGCCGGACTCGCCACCTGGGCAGGCTTTCAGACCATGTGGCCGACGTCGCAGGTCTACGGCGCAACTTTCATCGGCCTGCCGCGCGACTCTCGGCTGCTGGCGCTCACCTACGATGACGGACCCAACGACCCCTACACCTGGCGCATGATGGAAGTCCTGGAGCGCCACGGCGCGAAGGCGACATTCTTTCTCCTCGGCCGCTTCGTTCAGCAGCAGCCCGAGATCGCCCGCGCCCTCGTCACCGCCGGACACGCCGTCGGTATCCACGCCTGGGACCATCCCAACCTCATCTTTGCTTCCTCCGCCGAAACCCGCCGCCGGTTGCTGCAAACCCGCCAGGCGATCATCGACGCCACCGGTGTCGATCCCGCGATCTTTCGTCCGCCGTTCGGCGGGCGACGGCCCGCTTCGCTGCGTATCGCGCGCGAACTGGGT
>JASHXK010000010.1 GCA_030043575.1 Terriglobales bacterium | reverse complement strand
GTTCAGGCTACCCACGAGAACCAGTCAACAAAGTCAACAAGTCCCCGCTGATGGGCCAAAGGACCATCCAGGTGACGTTGCGTTATGCGCATCTGGCACCGCAGCATCACTTGGAAGCCGTGCAACGGTTATGCGATACTGGCAGTGTGGAGAAGGAGCAAACAGCCACCAGAACAGCCACCAGCGATTTAAGGAGTGCAATGCCAATGACTGCTAGTCGTCAGTAAGTTGCTATAGCATACGCAGTTAGCCTCCCATGCCGGGATGGCGGAACTGGCAGACGCAGCGGACTCAAAATCCGCCGACCTTCGGGTCATGGGGGTTCGACCCCCCCTCCCGGCACCATCGCTGTGGCAAGGACTTAGCGGCAGAATCTTCAGTGGAAGAGTTGCCGTTTTCCTCCTGGCTATGCCCAACACTTGCCCGTTGCCGGAACGTATTTTCCGTAGGATCAGCAGATGATCGGGCCGGCCATTGGTCGGGGTGGCCGGCCATTCTTATTGTGGGGATGATCGGGGAGCGGTGACAGGGCAGCGCATTTCTTTTCTGACAAGATGTTGCAATTGGGACCGCTAGTCAGAACGCACCTCGAAATCCCGGCGGAGGTGGGAAGTCCAGCACAATTGGAACCACGTCGGAGCGGACGTACTCGTTTCGATGATGCCGTTCACATTCATACTCAAACCACTCGGGTACTAGGTGTGATATCTTCCCCTGCCCACAGTACGGACCAAGAAACTTAAGTATGCAGGGAGTGTTGCAGTCTGGAGTTTTGCAGTTCACCTTGAGGTACAGATATCTCTCTCCGAATTGATGGCTCAGCATAGCGCCGCGATTATACGCCCATGCGCTTGGCCTTTGCGGCTAATGGCTTAGACTCCAGTCGCTTCGTTAAATCCGCGAGTTTAAGCATCGACCGTTGACTTTGAGCCTTCTTGGGTATCAAATGCCAGCTAAGATCAGCGCCGAAATGATGCACGCCTACGTACTAGCGCTTTCGCTTCTGATTGGCTTAACCAGTCCAAATGACCCGGCAACCCTCACGTCACCCGACGGGCAGCTAAAAGCTCTGGTTTCTGGACAGACCGAGAGTCGCGTTTTAATTCAGCGCAGCGACGGCACTCAGCTTGGTCAGCACGATTTCTCGTCTGCTGATGGGCAGCTGGGATATGTAGCGGACGGGGCGGAGTGGACGCCAGATTCCAGGTTCTTCGTAACTCGCATGAGAAGTTCTGGTGGCCACATGCCAACATATGCCCTCCTCGTTTACTGGAGCCGTAAAACAAGTCGGTTTTACCACTTGCCCAAGTGTACGGCGGATCAGATTTTCTCTGTCGACGCACCTGATAAAGTCAACGTGACTACATGGCCAGACCTTAAACCGACGACAATCTCTCTTCACAGCGTGGGGGGATCAGATAGGAACGAGTTGCCGTAGAGGAAGGCGTAACCGCACTAAAACACCCGGCGTGTGCTGAAAGCGCGGGTCACATCCGTGAGGGCTACGGCCCGCATCCCCGGCACTGGCTCGCGCTGGCGGAACCAGCCAGCTTCAAAGAACAGAGAATCCGACTCTAATCGCGAGGTGGCGACATGAGATCCGCCCTATGTTTTCGGATACTGGATTATGTTACCCAACAAACCCCCGGAATGCTCACCTGAGTCGTACAATCTACGACTAGTAATGGCAAAGCGATTTACGGTGCAAGGAGCGGCGTGAATGCCGCCGGCGCTCGTCGCCTTCGGCTTGTGTGCCGCAGTTGTTTGCGCGCTCAGTTGCAAAGGTCTTTGATGCAAGCATCGAACAGGCCATCATCGATCCAATCTCAATCGGTCGTGCGAACATTCGAGGATCGCTTCGGCCCTGTCCGGATCGGCCTTCTTGGAAGGGATAGAATCAAGATTGCTGACAGGTAGGTGCTCCATGGAATTAATTGGTACAGTCGCTGATATTTTGAAGCAGAAACGGCGGAACCTGGTTTTGTCTATCTCGCCCGAGCAGTCCGTCTACGAAGCGATTGAGAAGATGGCGCTCGAGGGCGTGGGAGCATTGCTTGTGATAAGCGGCGATGAGCTGGTGGGAGTCGTCTCCGAACGCGACTATGCCCGCAAAGTCATTCTCAAGAGCCGCTCTTCGAAAACCACTCCAGTCAGGGAGATCATGACCAGTCCCGTAATCTCGGTCAGCCCTCAGCAGGCGATCGATGAGTGCATGACCATCATGACAGTGCGACACATCCGACATCTGCCCGTGCTCGATTCCGAGAGCGTCGTCGGCGTGTTATCGATCGGCGACTTGGTGAAGTGGATCATCGGCGATCAGGAGGAGACGATCAAGCACCTTGCGGGGTATATAGCCGGGAAGTATCCAGCGTAAGGGCAAGTAAGTTCCCGCCCCGGCGCCCCCGTCCCAGGTTGCACGAGTTAGCTTCAAACCACTGTCTGATGAGGTCGGAAACCAATTCCGGCGTCGTCGGTCCTCGAACAAATGTGTAGCCTCTGGAACGGGCGCAGCGTCTGCCCGTCTGGCCGAAGCCTCCTCAATGCATTATGAAAGAGCGCCCCGCTTTAGAGGAGTAAGTCGAATGAGGCGCCCGCCTCCGCTCCGCTGTGCAGGGCTCCGCTGCGCTACGGCGGCGCAGGCAGTTGGTCTTCGAAAGAATCGTACTCAAGGATGGGCGAGGGCTGCGGACGCGAATCTTCGCCTGCGTCGCACTGCTGGCGGTTGCTGCGCTGCTCTTCTTACACTTCCGCTCCCAGACGGCGAAGCTCACAAGCAAGGACACAATTGTTCTTGCCGACTTTACGAACACAACTGGCGACCCGGTATTCGACGGCACCCTGCGGCAAGGGCTCTCCATACAACTGGAACACTCCCCCTTTCTCGGCATTATCTCCGACCCGAAAGTCCAGCAGACACTCCGTCTGATGGGCCAACCGGCCGAAGCAAAAGTCACGCCGACGCTTGCGCGGGAGAAATGCCAGCGCACGAGCAGTGCCGCTGTTCTCGACGGTTCGATAGCCCAAATTGGCACGCAGTACCTGTTGACTCTGAAGGCGGTGAATTGTCCAAGTCGGGAATCCCTGGCCAGCACGGAAGCCTAGGCGAGCGACAAGAATCATGTGCTCGATACTTTGGGAAAAACAGCCTCAGAAATGCGGAGCAAACTGGGCGAGTCGCTGGGTACGGTGCAGAAACTCGACACTCCACTGGAACAAGCCACCACGTCATGGCTGGAAGCGCTGCAGGCCTACAGCCTGGGGCGCAAGATCCTTTATACGAAGGGAAACGCCGCCGCTCTGCCATCGCTGAAGCGGGCAGTCGAACTCGATCCAAATTTCGCCATGGCGTATCGCGCTTGGCGGCCGTGTATGGCAACCTCAATGAGGAGAATCTGCGGGCCACGAACGCGCGCAAGGCCTACGACCTGCGCGACAAGCTGAGCGAGCGGCTTTACAATCTCGCGCGTACAAAGTCGAAGCTGACGAGCTGACGTAGCGATCAATGAGGCGTAAAGGATGGTCCTCAGGAGCCTGATCTTCGATCCGGAAATAGTAGAACAGCGACTCCGAGCGGGAGTGATGTCCCATCATGAGCAGCAAGCCTCCGAGCGTGGCAATTACTAGCAGCATCACCAACTCTGGCCTGCTTATAATGCGATTGCTCTTCCGGAACAAGCATCAAGTCACGTACTTTTTCAACAGACACAGGCCTTAGCGCAGGTAACCCTGAATCGGGATGTCATACACGGCCCTGACGGGAGCGAAATGCGTGTGTTCTGACGCGGAACCGATTGTGCTTCTACGTAAGCGAACTCCGTCTTCGATAATCCATGCAATAGTGCATTTCAAACTCCAGCTTTGGATTCTCCGCAGAATGCCGTAGCACCTCTATGCTCCACATGCATTGATCGCAGATGTATCTCACGAAGGCGGATTTCTTGGAGAGAGGCACAGACAGCATCTTTCGCTCTGGTTTTCTTATCGCCACGTCGCTCTCACAGCTTGCGAACAATCGTTCCCACCACAAGCCGAGTACGCCAAGCGCAATAAAGGCGTAGCTGATACGGTGCACATCCACTGGCGAACCCGGAGCAGGTGCAGGCAGGAATATCAAAGTCCTCTGGCTCCCCGTTGCTCTCTGACTGCTGCTGCAAGCACGAGCCCGACTGGAAAAGCGAACTGACCGCTCCGGGGCGAGCGGCCAGTCCTAGACGAAGTAGCCCATAGGTTAATCAACACTGGCCACCTGTGCGTCATAAGGTGGCCAGCAATCGCCCATTGTTCTGCTATAAGGAGACTTAGGTTCGGCCCTGTTGGTGCGTATTGTGACACTGCCCTCTCAGAAGTCCATACAACTTATGGGGCAGGACGGCTTGACAGACATCAAGCCCTATTCCTAGGCCTTCGGCTGGTTAAATAGAGCGAACAGATGCCAACGGGGACAGCGGTAGATGGACACTTCTGTTAGATCACGCCCACCCATTGCCCTGGCTGCTAGCACGATACCGTTTACAGCCTCTACGCCCTCATGGCTCCAGCAGACCGGGCACACCAGCGGAGCAGTGATAGCTTCTGGCGTCGGGATTGTCTGTTCTGACGGTTGCATGGGTCGGATGGTAGGTCAGAACTCTTGCGAAGTTCATCACCCGAAGGGTGGAGAGCAACTACAACTTTAGCGGGACGGGAAGTCTGGATGCGTTTTGACCAATGAGCAGAGGCTAGTCGGCTAAGTAGGCGAGCGCTCAGGCAACAGGAAAGGGCCGTCAGGACCGTCACGAAGTGGCGGCCCATCTCGGACTATTTCGGACCTGTTCCCCCTCAGGACCGGAAAGGCCAAACTGATTTTGAGCTCACTGGCGTATCATGCCGGGAATTACTGGTGCAATCGCTGTGGCTGTTGAAAAACTCCTTTGGCGTCCTAGCCCGGAAAACTCGACGCGCTAGGATGCCCTATAAACGACGATCGCTCCCTCGCTACGCATTTCTGGTCACCCGATTAGGGGCGGTTCTGCCGAATGAGGGATCTTTTCCACAGCCACAGGCGATTACACTCATGGACCCCATCCGGCGATCCCACCCCCTCAATGCATTATGAGAGAGCGGCCTGAATACCCAATGAGGCAGGGCAGGATGGAAGGCACAAGTAGGCAAATCAACTGAAGAATGACACGTTACCTTGAGGGAAAGACTCCGTTGAGCGCGATGTGCTTTCCCTCAAGGAGGCAGCTCGAATGAGTCGCGAGACCAAGTATATCGGCATGGATGTGCACAAGGAAGCGACCGTGATCGCCGTTCTGAGCGGTAACGGCAAGCTGGTGATGGAGTCGATCATAGAAACCAAGGCCAGCAGCCTTCTGCAGTTTATCCACGGTCTGCGGGGCGAGTTGCATGTGACCTGGGAAGAAGGGACCTGGGCGGCTTGGCTGTACGATCTGCTGCAACCCCAGGCGACGCCAGTGCTGGTCTGCGATCCGCGTCGCAATGCCTTGCTGAAGGAAGGCAGCAAGAGCGACAAGATAGATGCACGGAAGCTGGCCGAGTTGCTACGCACGGGCACGCTGCGTCCGGTCTACCACGAGAACATGGACTGCGAACGCTGCGCGAACTGGGGCGCAGTTACCAGACGATCAGCCAAGATCTGAATCGGGTGATGAATCGGATCAAAGCTCTGTATCGCGGCTGGGGCATTGCCTGTGCAGGTACGCAGGTCTATGCTCCGCGTTATCGCGAGTCATGGTTGCACAAGATCGAGCATGCGGGGGTGCGCCGGCGAGCCCAGCTGCTCTATCAGCAGCTGGATGGGTTGCAGACGCTACGACGAACCCTGCGTCCCGAGTTATTAGCGGAGAGCCGGAAGCATAGAGCCTCGAAACTGCTGCGCCAGATTCCCTGCATCGGTCCAATTCGGGCCGCCCGCTTGCTGGCCCTGAGGCAAACGCCGCACCGCTTCCGTAGCAAGCGGCAACTCTGGACTTATAGTGGCTTGGGCATAGAGACCCACCACAGTGCGCAGTATCGCTACGTGAGCGGGCAACTCCAACATACGAAAAAGCCGCAGCAGATTCGCGGTTTGAATCAAAACCACAACCATGAGATGAAAGAGATCTTCAAGGGCGCCGCGATCCGAGCCAGCTGTGGAGTAGGACCGTTGCGGGACTTCTATGTGGCCTCGCTGGCGAAAGGCATGAGGCCCGAGATGGCACGACTGACGTTAGCCCGAAAGATCGCGGCCATCGCTTTAACACCTTGGACAAAGGAGGAACGTTTCGACGCTGAACAACTGAAGCCGCAAGCAGCTTGAGTGTTGCACAGAACCTAAGTGGTCGCCCAGGTTTCATGACTCGGTGCTGACCCATCGGTTCCTGCGATGCTCGGGTTCGAGGGAGAGTATCCATGCACTCATTAGGCGTTCGGGTGCTGACATCAGCACCCAGTCTCCGGGTCAATCCTATGCCCCCTCGGATAACCCAACAAAGCCATAGGCCCTGAGCCTCACATAGGATGATGGTTGGCACCTACACCAACGGTTGGCTTGCGCAGCTTCGCAACCAATGGTGTCGAGACCGCTGCATGAAACGACGCAACGGAGACCCGCAAGTACGCTTCGTATCCCTGTCGCACTCGGAAGCGCTTACGGTGTTAAAACCGAAATCCTCTCCGCGAAGAAGGCCTGGATGCCAACACTGAATCGTGGTCTCATCGGAGAGCGGGGGGAAGTGTTCTTGCTTGACATCCTTTCTCATAGGATGAGTGTAGGCGGATTTATCAACAGCTAACTTCCGTCACGCCGAGGATTCCAAGTTTCACCACATCCTTGGACTCGGAGCCAAGGTGCTCTTCTGAAAGCAGGCGGCGAAGGTATATGCCAAGCAGAGCGCCGCCAAAGACACAACACGAGCAGACTGGCTGTGATCGGACTCATCGATTCGAACCATGGGGACCGCTTGCAGATGACATTTGTGCAAGGCCAAGCGGAAGAATGATTGCCATCGAGTTGCACAATCCCAGACGAAGCCGACTCACTGCACCATCGTCCAGCTCTTATCTGGATTGAACGCCGTCATCGCCGCCGCGGCCTGCTCCGTCGTCGTTCCCAGGTCTTTCTGCAAGATCACCCCGTCGTTGTTCACCACGAACGTCATCACGCCCGAGTCGCCGTACTTCGCCGGATAGGCTAGCATCGCGAAGCCGCCCGTCATCTTTCCATTCGCGATGTAGTCCTTTGCTCCGCCCGGCGCTTCGGGCCCCTGCTTGGTCAGCATCGCGAAATAGTATCCATGAAACGGTTGATGATGGGACGGGTCGGCCTTGTATCCTTCGGCGCTCGCCTTTGCGGCCAGCGGGCCGAGCGGGCTCCGCGGCTGCCCCGCAGCTTCCGGCCAGTACAGCCCATTTTCCTGCCCCGAATCGCTGATGAACTTCTGTGCGTATTGCTTCACGCCTTCGTGCTTCTGTCCGTAATACTCCGCCTGCGCATCGACCACTGCTCCGCACAAACCGATGGCCGCGAGTTCATTCCGTCCCACGCGACGATTGAGGATCTCCTCTTTGCCCGCCGCAGTGTCGAAAAACCACCGTCCATCGCTGTTCTTCTTCAGCGGAATCGGGAAGGGAAAAGCGTCCGCGCCTACCACCAGCACCTGCGATCCATCCTCCATCTTGCGCCAGCGATGCATCGCGTCATACCGGCTCAAAAACTCTGTGACGGCGTTCTTGTCCTGCACCGGATCGCCCGAGTACAGCAGGTCCTTCGATTCTGGACCGAAGATCTTCAGCAGCGCGTCCCGGTCGCCAGCCTTGGCGGCTGTGATCATCGCATTCGCCGCATCGTTGGGCGTCGCGTAGCCCGACATCGCAGGCTTGTTCTTAGACTGGTTCGAGTTGCAGGCCAGCGCAGCGACCATCATCAGCAACCCGGACGCGAGAACAAATTTTCTAGCATTCACTGACATCGGATCCTCCGAATCTCTGCATTTGCCGTCAACTCCAGCCTATCTGCGGAATCCGCCGCCGCCACCACCGCGGCTCCATCCCCCGCGGCTGCTGTCGGCCCGGGACTGCCAGCCGCTGCTGCCTCCGCCAAATGCACCCCCGCTACTCTTCGGCTGACTTCCCCATCCCCTCGACTCGGCCGAGCTGGAGCTGGGCTTCTGGACGTTGTTCCATGAGCCGTTCTTATTTGTCTGCCACCCGCTGCCGGTGTTCTTGTATTGAGTGCCGTTGGAGGTCGTCGCATACTTGTTGCCGTTGGCCGATTCCCCATACGCCGCGCCGTTGCCGTTCTTTCCCTGCGCCGCGTAAGCCTGGCCGCCATTCGTAGTCTTGACGCTTCCCGTCGTTCCGTTGGCCGTGGTCTGGTGCTGCGAGTACGCTGTGTTGCCGTTCTTGGACACCTCCGAGTTGCCGTAACTGCCGTAGGCGTTCGAAGTCTGGTGCGTCTGCGCATATGCCCCGGTATTCGGGTTGTAAGCTTGTGCCGCGCCTGTCGTGCCGTAAGGCGTCGACACCGAACCGCCGCGCGCGTAGGTCCCAGTCGAAGGGTTATAGCCCTGGCTGTAGTGCGCGCTGCCATTTGGGCCATAGGCGCTCGCGCTTGAGCCGTAGTATCCGCCGTGCCATGCTGCGTTGCCGTAATAGGCGCCGCCTCCGTAGTAGACTGCGCCTCCATGCCAATTACAGTTCCAGGAACTCCATCCCCATCCGCAGCAGCCGCCGCTGATCGCCGCGCCTACCGCAATGCCCGCTCCGAAGGCCAGCAGACCGGTGGCGACGACCGCCCCGGTGCTATAGCCAGGCGGATAGTACGGCGTCCCGTAAACCACGGCCGGGTTGTAGGTCGGCACATAGACAACCTGGGGATTCGTCGGCTGGATCACGATGGTCTGCGGAGACTCCTGCACCACGGTGATCTGTGATCCCGATTTCAAATTGCCCGCCGCATAAGCCTGAGCGCGCAGCGTCTGCACCGCGGCCATCACATCCGACGCCTGCGTGCTGTACGCCTCGCCCAGTGCCGAAGTCCAGCTCAGGTTCTTCGTCATGTTGTCTAGCACCGACGGAAACTGCGTCAGCGCCTTGACGCTGGGATCCCATGGCTGAGCATTCACCGCCTCCATGAGCTGCTGCCCTTGCAGGCTGTGATTCTGATGGAGAAAGTTGTCGGCTGCCGTCACCTGGTCGGGAAACGTCGCCGCTCCCAGCACCTGCGCCACCAGCGCGTCGGGATACAGCGCGATCGGCGCAACCAGCTGTTGCAGCTCATTGGCGGACATCGGCGCAGCTTGACCGGAATACCCGGGCGACCCTGAGGGGGCTGTTTGCTGAGCTCCGGCGTCAAAGGGCGATGCAGTAAAGACCAGCAGAAGGGACAATGCTGTCGAAAGAAGCTGTTTAGGGAAGGACTGAATCATGTCTCTCCTCCAAAATCTGGCTGCGGTACTAATGAGCCTCTGATTGAGCGGGCGCCCAGTGGAAGGATGGCCTTAAGGCCTATCCGTAAATTCAGCAAAATGAGCTGGCTTCAGCCACGGTCGGACGCGAACGCGCCTTATTCAGAGTCTCCTTAAGGCTTCTTGAAGCCGACCCCAGTTCTTATTTGCCCGATGGTCTGAGGTTGACTCTCTTCATTAAAGGCAACTTGGTCCTTGCCTTACCGCATCATGTTACCCTCGAACTCGTCCGACGAGGAACTGTCAGAAGTACCAGTCACTGGTGAACACTTTGTGACGGCTCCAAAGCGCTTACGGCAACCTGCCAAGCAGTCGCGTTAAACAGTCCACTCGAAGCGAGATGTCTCAACTGGCGATAACAGGCTGGTTTCAACAATTTACTCTGCCTTGGGTAGCGACACAAGTCAGCGTGACTGCGCTCCGCAGTGTGTGCTTAGACCGCTGCTAGAGAGGACGGCTAGCTCGGACGCGCTTGGACTCGCTTTCGGTACTTCCTGATCGTAAGCAGCACAATCGATAGCGATGCCGCAAAGACCGCGCTCGTTAGCAAGAATGGGCCGTCAACACCCGTCTCGCTAATGGGTCGTTCCATGAAGGTCCCTGCGATGCCGGTCCACCAATAGGCGAACAGCCCAATGTCCATCAGGACATGGCCGATCATGCCCGGAATCAGCGAACCGAAGGTCCAGGCCATCAGCCCGAGCAGAGTACTTCCCAGGAATGTAATCAGCACCATACCCGCCAGTTCCCAACCTTTGTTCAAGTGGACGATGGTGAAGAGAAACGCGGAGATCAGAACAGCCACTCGTGGGTTATACCTCGTTTCCAGTGGGCGCTGCATGTATACGCGAAAGCCGGTTTCTTCGCAGATGCCTGCCGAATCCGTCTCTGCGCTCGACCCGGTCACGGGTTTTCGCTAGATTGCGCTACAAGTGGAAATGGTCCACTCATGTTGCGGAACATCACCAACACACCCTAAATGCGATCTGAGAGGTCGCGCCACTGACGGCTTGCGATTACTCGAAATCGCCGAGCCAGAATTCCAACTCGCCGCGCTGTCCCTCCTTCACGCGCTGGGCTTCCATCTTGCGCAACTCGGTGCGGCGGATTTTGCCGGAGACGGTTTTGGGCAGGTCGTGGAATTCGATCTTGCGCACGCGCTGATAGGCAGCTAGCTTCTGCTTGGCGAAGAACAGAATCTCGCGCGCGACGTCTTCCGACGGCTCGACTCCGGCAACGATGGTGACGAAGGCTTTGGGAACGGCGGTGCGAATGGGATCGGAGCTGGGAACGATGGCGACCTCGGCCACCAGCGGGTGTTCCATCATCGCGCTTTCCAGCTCAAACGGGCTGATGCGATAGTCGGAGCTCTTGAAGACGTCGTCGGCGCGACCCACGAAATGGAAATAGCCGTCCTCGTCGATCATGGCCTGATCGCCGGTGTGGTAGTAGTCGTTCTGCATGGCGGCGCGGGTGCGATCAGGATCGTCCATGTGTCCGGTCATCAGCCCGACGGGATGGGGATGGAGCTTGACCGCGATTTCACCTTCGCCGCACTCCTTGTCGTCGAGATCGAGTAGACCGATAGCATATCCGGGAAGCGGGCGTCCCATACTGCCGATCTTGACGGCCTGGCCGGGTGAGTTGCCGATCATCGCAGTGGACTCGGTTTGGCCGTAGCCGTCGCGGATGGTCAGACCCCAAGCCTTTTCGACCTGCTCGATGACCTCGGGATTGAGCGGCTCGCCAGCACTGGCCAGCGCGTCCAGACCGCGCGGCCGCGTGCCCAGTTCATCGCGGATGAGCATGCGCCAGACGGTAGGCGGGGCGCACAAGGTGGTCACGCGTACGTCGTCGAGCGCCCGTAGTGCGTTGGGGGTTTTGAAGCGCGGCGCATCGTGAACGAACGTGGTGGCCCCGGCGTTCCAAGGCGCGAAGACACAGCTCCAGGCATGCTTGGCCCATCCGGGAGAGCTGATCTTCTGATGAATGTCGCTCTCTCGAATGCCGATCCAATACATGGTCGACAGGTGGCCGACGGGATAACTCTGATGGGTGTGCAGCACCAGCTTGGACTTGGCGGTAGTTCCCGATGTGAAGTAAAGGAGAAAGGGGTCAGTCGCCTGCGTGGCGGCTGGTCGATAGGCGCGGCTCTGTTCTAGAGCGAGGCGGTATGGCGTCCAGCCACCGACTTCGCCGCCGACCAAGATCTTCTGCACACCGGCAGCGGCCGGGAAGCGGCTCATAGTGCCTTCATCGGTGACGACCATGCGTGCAGCGCTGCGCTCCAGGCGATCGCAGATTTCGCTTTCGGTCGCCAGCGTGGTGGTGGGAACGATGACGGCGCCAATCTTGATGGCGGCTAGGATCAGTTCCCAGATGGCAAGAACGTTTGGCAGACAAACCACGATACGATCGCCGGCGGCAATGCCCTGACGTTGTAGGAAGTGCGCCACCCGATCGGAACGATCGGCCATATCTTCGTAGCTGAGCCGTGTATCGCCGCTAGCTTCGCTGCGCAACCAAAGTGCGGTTTTGCGATTGCCCTGTGCGTAGACGTCGAACCAGTCGCGCGCCCAGTTGAAGCCGGTGAGATCGGGCCAGCGAAAGCCGGCATAGGCTTTTTCGTAGTCGTCGCGAGCGCCGAGCAGCAACTCGCGTGCGGCGACGAATTTCCCGGTCGGGGTCCTGGGTTTTGCCGTGAGGGAATTCTATACCCGGCCTGCGGCTGCGGCGCCAGCAGGAAATGCGAGATTTGTAGCTTGTGATTTACGGAGTGATTGCGCAAGCGAATCGTTCAATACGGAGGCCAAGAACCTGTCCTGGCGATAAGTCCTTGAACCCTGTCCTCCTCTGAAGACGGATTAGGGCAAGATCGTTGTCCCTAATTGTGTCAAATATCTACGGACGCTTGACGGGGCGGATAGCGTATTTGTTGTCCAGGAATCTTTGGAGCGTTGGTGGCAAAACATCACTAAGTTCCTGCCAGGTCAGAATGGCCATTCCCGACCGCAACTCGCAACCCCGCACAGCACCTAGAACGCGATACCACGCTTCTATCAGGTCGACGCGCCGAGCGTCACAGAGCACGAGAAACGATCGCTGACGATGGTACGCAGCCGGATCAATTGGCAAGAGTGGAACATGCCATCTGAAGCCGGCAGTTGTCCAGGTCGAAAACGGCAGACAGGTTTTGATATTGAAGAATCAGGTCAGACCGCGCATTCTGAAAGTCGTCTTCCCTCAACTTGGCCTCTACTTAGAGATGGCCCAAGCTCATATCAATCTCTTCGGTCCGCTCGTCCGCTAATCAGTGGTGTTCCGGGCTGACTCCGAACCTTGGCCGTAATCCCCTCCCTATTCCGAGAAGGGCGCACACCGCTAGATCGCTCAGTGTTAGTGGGCACATTCGTCACCTGTGAGACAGCATTCTCCAAGGCAAGCAAAGAACCGCTCTCTGGTTTTAGAACGAAAACTACGGAGACTCTTGCAATGATAATTGTCGCCAAGAGGCCACTGCACTTAAAACCCCGCTCGGTGTCAATGAGTGTAGGCGGATTTATCGTCAGTTGCGGTTGTGGCTCCCTTCCAACGACTGTTTTCACTCGTGCTGAACCGACTTCTCCCACGGAACCCAGATTCACTGTTTTCTCACCCATGAAGGGCTGACCATTGTTCTGGCAAAGAGTCAGTTCAGCGTGATCTTCCACACGTCGCCGCAGCCAGTAGTGCCGTTGCTACCGCAGTTGCTGTTGGCCCCACCGAACAGTGCGGTTCCGTAGATACTCCCGCTGGAATCCAGTGCCGCTCCGCCAATCGGATTCGACCCGTCGGTTGATCCCGTGAAGTCATAGAGATCGGTAACGGGCCAGGGCGTAGTATTTGACGGCGTAAGTTTGAACACCTGGCCGTCGTTGTAGGCGCCGCCGTTCTGCAGCACTCCGTAGAGGTTGCCGGACGAATCCATCGTCAGGCGACCAACCGCAAAGCCTGCCACTGGTACGCTGTAGAGCAGGTTGAAGGTGTAATTGCCACCGCCCGACGGCGACAGCTGCCAAACCGTTCCACCACCGCCCGAGCCTCCCTGCCAGGTATTGCCGTAGAGATTGCCAGCGGTATCCATCACTACACCGGAGTTGGGATTCTCGCCGTCGGAAGTGCCCTGGAAGATGTAGAGGACGCTTTCTGTCCAGGTGGAACCGGAAGGCGACAGCTTGAAGACGATACCGCAGCCCGAGCCGCTGCAGGCCGAGGAACTGCCGCCGGCGGCGGTTGTTCCGTAAAGATTCCCGGCAGTGTCGAAGGTCAATCCATCGAAGGGACTCGCTCCGTCGCCCGCACCTACACCGGCGAATGGCCAAATGACGCTTTCGCTATAGTTGCCGTCCCCGAGGTTCGTGAGCTTGAAGACTGTGCCGCAACCACCGCTGCAGTCGGTCGAGCCGCCGCCAGCTGTCGTACCGTACATATTGCCGGACGAATCGAAGATCACGGTGGTGAATGGCACACCGCCGTCCGATTCTCCCATGAAGTGGTACGGGTCGGGCAGCCGCTTCGTCCATTTCTGAAGTGGCGTTCGGGGCGGAGTGGGAGAGGGTCCGAGGTTGTACACGATGCCGCAGCCGGTGTCGCCGTCAAAGCTGCAGCTACCTTCACCGCCGCCGAGAGTCGCGCCGTAAACGGTGCCGTTGGAGCTGATGGTGACGGGCCGCACGGGAAACTCGCCGTCATTGCTTCCGCCCTGGAAGCTGTAAAGCGGATCGAAGGTCCATGCGCCGTTCGTTAGCTTCAGACTAAAGAATGTGCCACAGCCGGTGAGGCCGGAGTAAGAGCAGTCTCCCGTCCCGCCAGCGCCGGTACTTCCATACAGCGTGTTGCCGGAGGCGTTCATGGTCAGGCCGGCGAAGGGATTGGAGCCGTTGGCGCCGCTGCTGAAGTTGTGGAGAACTGCGAAGGTCGACGCCGGCAGGCCCATGCCCCATAATATCTGGCCGGTGTTGGCAACGAAAGTAGCTGCTCCCGTGGAAGTATTCAGGGTGTACAAGGTTCCATTGTGGGGAGCAGCGTATAGCAATCCGTTCGCAAACACCATGGAATCGATCCTGGTCAATCCCGTGTTCCCGATCGCCGTTGCTGCGCCGGTTGTCGTGTTGAGGGAGTAAAGGATGGATCCAGAACCGTTGTCACACGTGGCATATAGAGCACTTCCGTCAGCTGACATTGAAGCGGCGTTGCTGCACGGGCCAAAGCCGGTCGCACCTATCATGGTAGTGCTCCCATTAGCCGAACTGACGGAGTAGAGTTCCCAGTTCGTGTCTAGCGCGTACAACCCGGCCGTCGTGGAACCAAGGTCATCGTAGGTGGCTGACCCGCTCCCTACGGGGGTGATGCTCCCGTTAGCGAGATCCACAAGGTAGAGGACGTCGCTACCCTCCGACGCAATGAACAAGTTGCTTCCCAGACCGCCCATGCCCGCGGGCGACAAACCGGGGTTGCCGAGCTGGGTAAAGGCTCCCGAACTTAAGTTCAGCGTCCCGAAAACGCCCGCGTTGGTCATCGCGTATACGGTGGTCTGAGCGCTCGCCATTGGCGCATTCGCAAGCAAAAGCGCTAAGCCAATCGCTGAAATTGCTGCATTCCCCAGAATGCGAACGATGGTAGATCGATTGTGACGCACGTTGCTCTCCTGCTGAAACTCTCTGTCGGATGTCAAAGGGGCCGAGGAAAAGGCCTGTGTGTCCCGGGAACGAGTGGCCGTATGTTATGAACAAAACCAACGGCGGTCAAGCGCAAAATCCTGCAGTAATGCACCTAACTCCGCCTCTAACGCAGCTTTCAGTCTGGCAAGAACTCCCTTTCAAAAGCAGCTGCTTAATAGCACATGCCTGAGGAGAAAACTGCGCTGCAAGCATGAAGAGAGCTACCGGGCTACACCATTGCCGCCAACGACTTGCCGCTTTTCAAGGGAGACGATTACGCCAGCAATCCCACGCCAGCCCGGTCGCTTGTCATGTGCGGACTTCTCAACAGGGATTCGCGAAAGGCCGTCTCATCGGCAGAGATTGAGCAACCTTCGAATACGCTACTTGCAGACGCAGCGGGCAGGACCACTGCACCACTGATTGATCTGGCTGTCAGTTCCAGGCGAGCAAGTAGCTTGCTGGCCGCCGGTGCAGGTAACGCTGCAGCCCGCGCAGTAGGTTGTGGAACCGACACGACAGGAGGTGCGTCCCGCAGCGCCCGGGGGCAGGCGCGGACATGGGGGCACGCGCTGGCGCCGGCCCGACGATCGCAGCCACTGCTTCTCCATAGGTATTGCTTGCGTGCGTATCGCACCAGTCCAGTACTTTCTGCGCCTCCGGCCAGTACGGCGTCGCTCTGCGTAAAGCGAGGGTCAGGACTGCTAGCCTTGGCGTATCCCTGCTCTGTCCAGCGCGCTTCATCTGGAAAACAATCCCGCAGTAGCCGCCGCAGTAATAGCTGTAGTTGCCGCCACCGGTTGCGGCGTACATGACCAATCCGTCGTAAGGACCCGCTCCGTCTTCTCCGTTGGTGAATTCATGAGGTACGGTGTAGGTCTGCGCTTGCGCCGGTTGCGGCGCAAACATTGTCAGCGCGCACAGCGGCGCGAGCGCGAACAATGTCGCCTAAGCTGCTGCGCACGAATGTGGAAGGTTGGGTAGGGTTCGTCATGATGGTCTCCTTTACTGAATGCGACCGTTGACGGTTGCCGTTTCTGATGTTGGTACATTACATCCAAGCTGTGGCAGAATCCACGCGCACAACCATACCTGGCGCAAACAGATGGCATGAGAAGGCCGGTCTCCAAACGGGATGCTATACGCCCCAAGTTATCGACGCGCTCGAAGCGCAAGAGATAAGGGAGACCGGCAATGAAGACTACCACTGTGACGAGGGCGAGCAACGAGAATCTGCAAGGCAGACTGACGATTGGTTTGGATTTGGGAGATCGGTCGAGCTGCTATCGCGTGGTCGACGAAGCAGGTGAAGTTATCCACGAGCAGAAGGTGAGGATGTGCGTCCGGGTCTCACTTGGCACGGATCACAAACGCAACCTGTAACTCATCTTTGACCTTCACCGTGCCGCCGGCGACACTCACCGGCTTGATTCCGAATTGCGTCTGCTTGATGCGCGCTTCCCCAGCGTAGGCGCCATTGGCTTTGCTCACGTTGATCGTGACCTTATTAGTAGTTCCGTGCAGGGTCAGGTTGCCGGTCACTACCCACTGGTTTTCGCCCCTGCTGCGAACGAGGGTTGACTCGAACTTGATGTCGGGGTATCGCTCGCTCTCCAAGACATCAGTTTGCATGGTGCTTTGGACCTTCGCCACGTCTGGTTCCGGCATGACCTTGAGACGTGCAGCTTGCACGGTGAACCAGATATGGCCAGGAGCAGAATCGTCAATCGCGCCCTGTTCGATGGGGGCGCTGACCTGATGCTCATGACCCGCCGCCGAGAATAGGCCGGACTTGCCCACGTGGATGGTGATGGTGCTGTTGGCGGCGTCGATGGGCTGCTCTGCTGCAAGAAGTGCGAACGGTGAACTCAGTACCGACAAGCAAACAGCAGCTACGAGTCTCCCCATCAGCCGCTCCAGGATGGTAACCGACAACACATCTGGCATCATCGTTGGCGACACCAAGCGTTATCATAAGCGACCGGAGCCAACCGGATCACTTGATTTCATAAAGTCGTCGGTCTCCTCAGTTCGCACGCGGAGTAGCTCGGCATATCACATGGTGTGTAGTCGATCACCGATCAACTTGATTGGGCACTCCGCTCCCTCACGAGAGGGAGTCTGAATAAGTTAATCATGGTCGAAGTTGTGGCCGGATAGATGTTTGGGTCGGGCCGAAACGCCTGGCTCTTGTGATTATCAACGAGCGAGCCTTTGGTCGAGGCGGCTGTGCAGAAACCCGAAAGAGAAAACCGTCCACTAAGGAACGAAGCGAGCTTCGTTCCCGTGGCTGAATTGTGTGCGTTCGCGAACGACGAGAATTTGGTGTGTCCTTGACGAGACCGACGACTTCATAGATGTGATAAGGGGATTAATGAGATGGTCCGCCGCCGAGTAGGATGACGGCTCGACAACTTACAGTGGGAGGATCATCTCATGCATATCGCATCCATCGGCATCGACCTGGGCAAGACCACCTTTCACCTGGTTGCGTTGGGAGAGCGTAACAAGGTTCTGATTCGCAAAAAGTTCTCGCGTTCCCAGCTACTCGCCTATACCG
>JASHXK010000129.1 GCA_030043575.1 Terriglobales bacterium | reverse complement strand
TCACCAGCATGAATGAAGTCGCCGATGCGGGCGACGCTCATGGCAGGTGCCTGCAGGATGCACTCCATGAGCGTGCTCTCATCCTCGGGCAGTTGGCAGCCCATGGGCAAAAGCGGTCGCCCCGGCTTTTCACGCGGAACGCAGTGCAACGGCTGTTTCTCCTGTATGCGCCATCTAACGCCGTCGGATGGCTTTTGCGCTGGGCATTTTTCACCCTGATAGCGGCGATGGTAACCAGTACGGTTCGCGGGCTTCTTCACATGAGCCGTCTTCCACTCCATGTCCGCATGACGTTCCTGATCGTTACCTTCTTCTTAGCCGTGCTGGTGCGGCTGGCGGCGGTGCATGTTGAAGGTGGGAAGCCTGCGGAGCGCGTGCGAGCCGCCGCGACTGCTTAAGGGGATGGGGCTCCCGACCCAGTTCAGCGGAAACCTGAAAGTACAGAGGTGCAATGGCCTTCACAAACTGCTATGAAGATGCGCTGCGAGCCAAAGAGTATGCCAAGCTGGAATTCGCCAACACGTACTATCTCGCCTTTCGCGACCTGCCGGCGATCCTCGGGCAATGCGTAAGCGGAAGCCGTGCTATTGATTTCGGCTGTGGCACAGGACGCTCGACACGCTTCGTCCGGCAACTGGGATTCGAGACGGTTGGGATTGATATCTCCCCGGAGATGATCGCCAAAGCCAGGGAACTCGATCCGGATGGCGAGTATCGGCTTATAGCTGGCGATGATTTCTCGCCGTTGCCGCAGCGCGAGTTTGACCTGGTGGTATCGCTGTTCACCTTCGACAACATTGCCGGCTTCGAGGCGAAGGCGCGACTGCTTCATCGATTGGGAAATCTGTCACGGGATTCGGGGAAGCTGATCAACGTGGTGTCCTCTCCCGAGATCTACCTGCACGAATGGGCTTCGTTCTCGACGAAAGATTTTCCCGAGAACGCGAATGCCAAGGCGGGAGATGTCGTTCGCATTATCACCACCGATTTCGCCGACCGCAGACCGGCGCTGGATATCCTTTGCCCCGACGAGTCCTATCGTGAGCTATACGGGCAAGCCGGGCTGGAAGTGGCTGCGATGTACAAGCCGCTGGCGGCCGGCGACGAGCCGTACGCCTGGGTGAACGAGACCAGGATCGCGCCTTGGACGATTTACGTGTTGAAGCGAGCTTTGTAGGAGTCGTTCTCCGGGCACCCGCACTGCACTGATGCGGATGGAAGGCCGTCTGGAGCGCCCCTAGTGGCCAATCGTTTTCATGGTTTGGCTAAGGGCGAGACGGGTGTACTATGGTGCGGTTTTCTGAGCCCAAGAAAGAAATTCCGGCCGAAAGCTCTGATAGCACCTCGTCGCTACGATCAATTCCGTCCCGATAGCGATTGATCTTTGCTGATACCTGGAGGGCTGTCAGACGCTGTCATTAGCGCAAGGGCTGGCTTCGCGTGGGGTGACAGCAAGTCCCAGACAGTGCGGAAACAGAATAAAAAAACGGAGATACCGCAAATGCAACACAAGCTGATTTCTTTTGTTCTGCAGATAGCTAGCGCATTTCTTCTCGCCATGGCGCTGTTGCCGGCCTGCGCGTGGGCTAGCACGGACAGTGTGCTGTACGATTTTAACGGCGGCAGCGCCGGCGGATACCCCAACTCGGGACTGGCAGCGGATGCTGCCGGCAATCTCTATGGCACCGCCCAGCTCGGGGGAACGTCCTCGGGCTGCGGAGTTTTCGGAGTCTATTCCTGCGGGGTGGTTTTCGAGCTTTCACCGAACGGCAGCGGCTGGACCTACTCCGTTGTTTATGCCTTTACCGGCGGCGCCGACGGGGCCACGCCTTACAGCACACCGGCCATCGACAGCCGCGGATCGCTGTACGTCACTACCAGCGCGGGCGGCGGAACGGCGAACGCCGGCACGCTGGTGCAGTTGACTCCGAACGGCAATGGAATGTGGACGCTGACTATCCTGCACACCTTCGGCAGTGGAACGGATGGCGCCGATCCGCGCGCCGGGGTGACCATCCGAGGAAATGTTCTGTATGGCACGACGACCAGTGGCGGCACGGAAAGCACCTGTGGTGCGTTTGGGGATACTCCATGCGGCACCGTCTACCAGATGGTTCCGATTACCGCCACCCATTGGGTCGAGCGAGTGATCTACAACTTCACCGGCCAAAGCGATGGAAGCGCGCCCCTGGGCGGAGTCATCTTCGATGCGGCGGGCTACCTGTACGGCACCACCTCGCAGGGAGGCAGCGGCGGCGGCGCGGTCTACCGTCTGGCGCCCGGCTCCAGCCCCCTCGGCGGCTGGCAGGAAGAAACGCTGCACGCCTTTACCGGGGGTGGTGACGGCGGCTACTCCTACAGCAAGCTGGCCTTTGACAGCGCCGGCAACATGTATGGAACGACCAGCGCCGGCGGCTCGTCGGGCTTGGGCACCGTCTTCCAATTGCAGCCTGCCGGCGGCGGTTGGACCTTCGGCACACTGCACTCCTTCACCGACACTCCGGACGCCGCCGTTCCCGAAGCCGGCGTACTGGTGCAGGGCAACACGCTGTACGGCACCAGCTATAACGGCGGCACCAGCCTCACCTGCGGTCCATTTGGCGATACTCCATGTGGCACCGTGTATCAGCTCGTTAACAACGACGGGACCTGGACGGAGAGCGTTACCTACTCGTTCACGGGTGCGCCGGATGCGGCTCAACCCTCGGCCGATCTTTACGCGGACCAGACGGGAAATCTTTACGGGACGGGACTGTACGGAGGCACCGCTCAGTACGGAGCAGTCTTTAAAGTAGTCCCGTAACCGGCGACTGCTTCAGGTCATGCCAGGCGCCCCGTCCCAAGCTGCTCCGGCTGGGTCGGGGTGTTTCGGCCGTTGGAAACAGCGAAGCCGGAAACCTCACCAGTGGTTGACGACCAGGGTGCCGAAGCAGGTGTCGCGCACCTGCGCGCCTTTGCCCAGCAAAGTATCTTTCTCGTGCACGATGAGCATGACATCGGGCGAGTTGTGCGCGTAGCGGCAGATTTCAGCGGCGACGCCACGATAGCTTCGCAAGGCCGGATAAGGAGGGACGTTGAGCTCGGCCAGGGACCAATCCTGAATCTTAAGGACATTGCCCTCGGGAACGGTGGTTACGCGCTGCTGAATGGCGGCGGGAAGTTCAGCCTTGACGGTTTGGCCGATGAAGATATTTCCTATGGGAACATTGGCGGAGTAGAGCGAGGCGGACAGGTAGGAGTCCCATAAGCCGAAGAAGCTAAGACAGGGCAGGATGCCAAAGACTACAAGCACCACTTTTTGGAGCCGGAGAGGGTTGCGCCAGAGTATCGCGGCA
>JASHXK010000128.1 GCA_030043575.1 Terriglobales bacterium | reverse complement strand
GGGGGTGTGGGATAGGTTGGATGGGTATACAATCGTTGCCGTTTTTGAAATCAAGAAAGAGAGTCCAGCTTAGAAGGTAGGTCAACCGTCGCTTACCTGGGCACAGCCAGCTCTCCGTACTTGTTCTTCTGGAGGTTGCATGCTTCACCTCGACACAGGTAACACAGGGTTCATGATCCTGTGCACCAGCTTGGTCATGCTCATGACGCCAGGTTTGGCGTTCTTTTATGGCGGCCTCGTGGGACGGAAGAACGTACTTGCCATTATGATTCAGAGCTTCGTCTCCATGGGATGGACGACGGTAATTTGGTATCTGTATGGATATTCTCTGTGTTTCAGCGGCGATTGGCATGGCATCATCGGCAATCTCGACAAGGTTTGCCTGCATGGCGTTAACCTGACAACGCCTTCCGGTCCGAATGACACCATACCTGCGATGGTCTTTATCGCCTATCAGATGATGTTCGCTATCATCACTCCGGCCCTCATCTCTGGCGCCTTCACCAACCGAGTGACCTTCAAGGCCTATTGCCTGTTCCTTACCGCGTGGCTAACCTTCGTGTACTTCCCCTTCGTGCACATGGTTTGGGGCGGAGGGATGCTGCAGCACTGGGGCGTGGAGGACTTCGCCGGCGGCATCGTGGTCCACAACATAGCTGGAGTGGCGGCGTTGGCTTCCGTTCTTTACGTCGGCAAGCGGCGAGTGCTGGACCGCGGCCCGCACAGCATTCCGCTGGTGGCGCTGGGCACCGGCCTGCTCTGGTTCGGGTGGTATGGATTCAATGCGGGCAGCGAAATGCGCGTGGATTCGGTCACCGGTACTGCCTTCCTGAACACCGACATCGCGGCATCGTTTGCGGCCGTGGCCTGGCTAGCCGTTGCGTGGTTCCGCGAGCGCAAGCCTAAGTTTCTCGGACTTCTGACCGGAGCGGTTGCTGGATTGGCAACGATTACTCCCGCCGCGGGATACGTTTCCCCCACAACAGCAGTGATTATCGGTGTAGTTTCGGGAGTGGTTTGTTACTTTGCGGTGGAAATGAAAAACAAACTGCACTGGGACGACGCCCTCGACGTCTGGGGAGTGCATGGAGTCGGCGGCTTTTTGGGCATCCTGATGCTGGGACTGTTCGCCAACAGTACGTTCAATCCCGCCGGGACCAACGGCCTGCTCTATGGCAATCCGACCTTCTTCTTCAAACAACTCGTCGCCGTAATCTTCTCGTCGGCCTGGGCATTCGGTTTCACCTACGCCATGTTGAGAATCATCGACACGTTCACTCCGGTGAAGGTCGAAATGATGAGTGAAGAAATCGGACTGGATGAGTCGCTCCACGGCGAACACGCCTATGAAACCCTGGAAGTGTAGGAACGTTTCCACTTGCCATGAGTCTGCTCTACTCTGCACATCAGCAATACGCGACTCATGAGGCTGTCGGTAGAGGCCGCTTGTCCGACGCCCGCCGCTGCTGGGGCGCTATGGCCGTTCGCTCAACATCTGGTCAATGCTCTCGCCGAGTTACAAGAACTTGGCGTGACATTTGTGAGCTACAGCGATTCTCTTGACTTGACCACATCGCAGGGTCGGCTTCTGTTCGGCGTCATCTCTTCGATGGCTGAATTTGAGCGTGACCTCATAAAAGAGCGCGTCCGCGCTGGGTTGTCCTTCGCTCGCAGCAACGGCACGCGCTCAGGCAAACCGATTGGACGCCCGAAGGGTCAAGCGTGAGCGTGATAAAGACGCCAGACTCATTCGTCGGATGCGGGAGGAGGGCCAGAGTTATCGAGAGATTGCCGAGGAACTGGGCCGCAGCACAATGGACGTTTACCGCGTGGGCATGACGTTAGGTTGCAAAGGGGCGTAGAAAGAGTCACTCTGCCAAGGGGGCTTCCGAACCCGTTCAAGAAGTGGAAGCGGACGAAAAGAATAAGTCGGCCTAGCTCGATCGGGAGTAATCTCCCTAAGCCGATTCTGGGCATGAAGCTCATCAAGGCACGCGTCCCAAGTTTTTTTGACGCAAGCAATTGCGAAACCCACGTTACAATCGTCGCCAATGGCATCGGTCACTATCCGCCGGCGCGTCCGTCAGTTGAGCGCACTGTCGCGGTCTTCCGCATTCCGCTACGCGATCATCGCGTGCCTGCTCGTGGCCACGGCTTCCCTATTCGTACAATCAGCCAGAACGGCCCTCCATCAGGTACCCAGCGCTGTTCCGAAATTCCTCCCAAAGTACTCCAGTCCTATCGTCTCGCTGGCGGATGCCAAGGCGGCCGCGGCTGGAATACACCGAGGGGACATACTTGTCGCGATCAATCATCGCCCCTACACGGGCATGGCGGTGTTTTGGCAGGCATTGCGAGAAGCGGCCCCGGGAAGCGTCATGCTGGTGACGGTACGATCGCCGGAACCAAATTCCCCCGATCGCACTATCGCACTTCCGGTAACGCCTAGCACGCGTGTAATTGACTCCAAGCTGGCTTCGTTCTGTCTCCACCTGATTGTGCCGGCCTTCTGTTTTGTCCTGGGATTCTGGGTGGTGATGGTGCGACCGCGTGACCTCTCGGCGTGGCTGCTGCTGGGGTTGTTGCTCGGTATTGGCTTAGGTGTTCTGGGATATCCAGCCATCGATGACTGGGGGCCCGCAACGTTGAAGGTCGTTCTCACTTACCACCTTCTCTTCTACAGTGCGATACCGGCGTTTCTGTTTCTGTTTGGGTTCTTCTTCCCGGAGCCACTCCCATTCTTCGCGCGGGACGGTTCATGGGGTAAATGGCTGCCATGGATTGTCGTTATCCCTTTTGAGATCCTCGCCCTGATCTATGTGGCCGTGATGGTCGGTGGTTTAACAACTAACTCCTTGGCACGGTTTAGTCCTATCTTGCATTCCCTTGCAATCCCCATGGCCCTTTACCAGATAGCCCTTGTTGGTGCCTTCTTTTTCTTCATTGTTACCAAGTCGGTAATTGCTATCTCCGCTGACGCAAAACGGCGACTGCGTCTTCTCTACTGGGGCGCCGCGGTTGGCATCACTCCTCTTCTGACTCTGGGGCTGACAGTGTACGTGGGACATCGGCTTGATTTCCCCGACTGGATTTCCTCGCTGGTTGTTCTCATGTTCTTAGTATTTCCCTTCACTTTGGCGTACGTCATCGTAGTGCAGCGCGCCATGGATGTTCGCGTGGTTGTGCGTCAGGGGCTGCAGTATGCGTTCGCCAGGCACAGCGTTGGCTTGCTGCAGTTTCTGGCAATCGGGTTGGTGACTCTGACGGCGTTGGCGCTGATCGGGCAGAACCAGAAGCGTCCGCAGAAGTTGATTGTGATTGCGATTGGGCTGCTTGCCATCTTCACCATCCGCCGGCTGAGCCTCAAGCTTGGCGCATGGGTCGACCGGCGATTCTTCCGCGAGGCCTACGATGCGGAGCAGGTTTTGGGCGAACTCAGCGAGGGCGTGCGCAGCATGGTCGAGGTGCGCTCGCTGGTCCGGACGGTTGCAGAGCGCATCTCGGAGACGCTGCACATTCCGCGGGTTGCCGTGATGGTGGGCGACGGTGGTCCGTATCGTCCGGCTTATGCTCTGGGTTATGGCACCACGCCGGACATCGTGTTTCCGCCGGGGACCGGCACGGTCAAGGTTCTGGCGCGGCAACGCGAGCCCGCCCGCGTCTACTTTGACGATCCGCACTCGTGGCTCTACCGCGAGCCCGAGGTAACCGAGGAGGATCGTTCGAAGCTGACACAACTGGATAGCGAGTTGCTGCTGCCGCTGAGCGCGCGTAACCAGTTGCTGGGATTCATTAGTCTCGGCCCCAAGCTCTCGGACGAGCCCTATTCGCGCGCGGACCTGCGACTGCTGAAATCGGTTGCCGCACAGACCGGCCTGGCGCTGGAGAACGCGCAGCTCATCTCCGACATTGCCGACGAGGTGGCGCAACGCGAGCGCCTGAACAGTGAAGTGCAGATTGCGCGCGACGTGCAGGAGCGCCTCTTCCCGCAGACGTTGCCTCCTATAGCCGGACTGGCGTATGCGGGTGCCTGCCGCTCGGCACTTGGAGTCGGCGGCGACTATTACGATTTTCTGGCGTTGCCCGGAGGCAAACTGGGGCTCGCGATCGGCGACGTCTCCGGCAAGGGCATCGCTGCCGCGCTTACCATGGCCAGCCTGCAAGCGTCGTTGCGCAGCGAGGCTACCCGCGCCCCCGACAATATTGCCGGACTGATGAGCAATGTCAATCGGCTGCTGCACGAAGCGCTGGCCTCCAATCGCTATGCGACGTTTTTCTACGGACAATACGATCCGGCGTCGAGCCAGCTTACGTATGTGAACGCCGGCCACAACCCGCCGATGCTGTTTCGTTCTTTGAATGGAGATTGCCGCGTCTCGCGCTTGGAAGCCTCGGGGACGGTGGTGGGACTGCTGGACAACGCGATCTATCAGCAGGCGGCGGTTGCGCTGGGGCCCGGGGACGTGCTCATCGCCTTCACCGACGGCATCAGCGAGGCCATGAACGCCGCTCAGGACGAGTGGGGTGAGGCCCGATTGATCGAAACCGTCAAAGAGTGTCTTAAACTGCCACCTGCCGAGATAATCTCGTGCATCATGAAATCGGCCGATACCTTTGCCGCCGGAGCCAAGCAGAACGACGATATGACGATCATCGTGCTCAGCGCCCAGGCCTTGGCAGTTGCCCCATCCTAACAACTGCCCAGTTCAAATTGACGGGAGCCAGTTTTCTTGCCAACTTCCAGACAGCCCTGCAGGAATTATCCTCGACATGTACAGGGTGGTGGCACGCGATTTGGAACGAGAAACGCCCAACCCATCGTCTTGGAGATCCCGGTCACAAGGACGGCTCGCCGACTTCTCGCTCATGTGGATTGCTTTCAGAGAATCAAGATGCCGATAGCCTTACGTTGGATTGGTGAAGGTCACCGTGTAGCTTGCAACCGACGGTTGATTGAATTGGCATGGCGGTTGGGTGTTCACATAACCCTCCTGTGGGTAATTCTTGCCCGGACAACCAGAACCTGTCGGCGGGTTGGATGGTCCTGCGCAAATGTCGCATCCAGCGGATACACACCGGGATTCTTGGCATTGCCAGTCGCAGAAGTCACGGTGATAGCGTTGCCAGAGGACGGCTTGATCGAAACGCCGTAGTTGAACCCATTCACGAGACTGACGTCATACCAGTCATTGCCCTGAGTATTCAAGTTTAGTTCGGCCATTGTCAGTCCTGTTCCACCGCCGCACAACGACCAGACCAATATGTCCGCCGAAATGGCAACATTGAAGTTACCTTTCGTGAGCGTAATAGGTTGCGACTTTCCAGAGGCGAGGGTGAAGGAGCAAGCATAAGCATTTCCCTGTGCTGGAAACGTACAAAAGGGAAAATCGCTTGGACTGTAAGGACCCAGGGACGCCCCGTTGAAGCCGATGTAAATGGTCCGGCTCGCAGTGGTATTGTTTGTGATCGTAACCGTCTGGTTGATAGCTCCGAGATCGGCGACGGTTTTGTTCGGTATCACACGATCGAGGTAGCGTCAGGTCGTCACTGCCCAAATCAACTAAGACCACCTCTCTAGTTTTCCGCAAGCCATCTGGAATCTGTAGCTTACGCCGGGTCACTCACAAGTCACCTTCAGGTCAGGCCCAGAACATTGCGAGCGATAACCACCTTGGGTCAAATTGAGCCCAAGCCATCGGTGAGTTCGGCCGGAAAAGCCTAACTCGCCAGATGGAAAGAGATTCACAATCTCACTTGCGAAGGAGCTCAAGACCATGAAAAACCTACTCTTTGTCTTTGCCGTCACGGCGTTCGGTTTAGCGATTTCCCAGCCAGGGGCGGGTGCAACCAAGAATCAGGACACCACTGCGGGGAACGGAACATTTAGCGTTGAGTTAACCAAGACCCTCGATTCCAAAAAACTTAAGGATGGCGACCCGGTTGAGGTAAAGCTAACCGGGAGTGTTACCCTTCCAGACGGTACGAACGCCGTGCGGGGTGCGAAAGTAATCGGCCATGTCACCCAAGCCAAAGCACGCTCCAAGAAGGATTCCGAGTCGACGCTTGGAATTAGCTTCGACAAGGTTGCCGTTTCAGGAGGCCAGGAAGCGCTGATCAGCGGAGTGGTGCTAGCAGCAACCCCAGGTCCGGATGTCGAGACCGGTTCCCGTGGTCTGGCGGACGGTTACAGCAGCCTGGGGGAAATGGCCGAGACGAACACGGCCGTATCCGCTGGCCAATCCACGCCTACGCTGAGTGATCGGTCGCGAGGCGTGTTAGGCATCAGGAATCTGAAGCTTACCGACGGCGTGTTCACTTCGACCGGCAAGGAAGTGCGGTTAGACAGCGGGACGCGAATGTTGCTCAGCGTGTCAACGGCAAAGTGAGGATTTCAGAAGCGAAGACGGCAACCGAGACCGAACCACGTTTGAAGACAGCACACCGGCGCGGGGATTCGACGAAGGTGGTGTCTACAGCAAAAATCGCCCGAGCCTGTCTAGTGCTCGGGCGTTCGAGGAGGGAGCAATATGAATCTCGACAAAAGATGGCGCGTTCGAATGTCGAACTATCTGTTCCTCGCGACCATTCTTCTCTCGGTGATCGCGCCACTCAGGTTCTTGCGCCATCACAGAATAGCGACGATTCTGGCGATCTGGAGTGCTCTTTGGTTCGGTTGGGGTGCGTACTTGTTGATTCGACAGCCCAGATTTGTACGTCTTTCAGATGGCGTCTTTCGCCGGCGGCTGCTCACAAATGTGATGATCACTGCAGCCTTCCCCGCATTGTGGGCGCTTGCGGCGTTTTATGGGCGAATCGACATGGCGGCGATGGCGAGTCTGCTTTACACCGTTGGGTATGTGCTTTACCGCGTGATCAGGTCATGGAGTCAGCTCAAGTTCATCGATTGGTTATTGCCGATACTCTACGTCGGCTCCGCCACCTACGTCGTATATGTGGATTTCGTGCAGGGTTCTGTCCCTTGTGGTTTGCCGTTCGCATCGGCCACGTTGCTGTGGGTACTTGTGTTGGGGCGGCGGCGGATATACGCGCCCGGACTCGAAGGCTTAGGCGCAAAGATACAGCATCGGATCGGTCAACTTCGTCAGCTCGAAGGGGATCCGAATTCCAACCGGCGAGACCAGCGTGAAAACGATGTTGGAGGAAATGCGATCGTGGTCCACTGCTATCCTGGGCGGAGCCAATGATATTGCTTCCGTCTCGGGTTACTGACGACGTTCCTGCGAGGCCGCCGACCAGCGTCCAATAATGGATGCGTTCCGCAGAAGCTGGACAGTTGCTCGCCTGAAGGTGCTTGTCGAACGCCCGATTCGTTCTTGATTTGAACAGATTTGTCCCTATTGGCGCCGCGGCGATGCAGTTGCTCGTGGATTCCGGAGACCAGCTGAAAAGCAGGATTGTGGCCCGATTGCTAAGGCGGTCAACTTTCCTAGCTGGGGCGGTCCGTAGGTTTGCGCGACAAAATACGGTAGTGTCCTAAAGTTGCGTTGATGCGCTGTTCTATCGAGAATTCAGAACAACGAAAGCTAGGGCCCCTCCGAAAAGGAATGCAAATCCCGTAAACGCGAAAGCCCACATCTGCTTCCGCTTGGGGCTATCGGGATACAATTGGGCATGTAAGCG
>JASHXK010000127.1 GCA_030043575.1 Terriglobales bacterium | reverse complement strand
TATCTCAAGTCGTCCATTCTGATGCTGGTGGGTGGCGCGCTCGGCATTCTCTTTGTCACGCTGCTGCGTCGGGTGATGGTGGAAGACCCGGACCTGCCGTTCCCGGAGTCGGTTGCAGCATCAGAAATTCATAAGGCAGGACAGCAGGGAAGTCGCGCGGCGAAGATTTTGTTTTCGAACATGGGATTCGGCGGAATTGTTTATCTGCTGGGACAGTTCAGCCTGTTCAACTCCAGCCACGATTTCTTCGTCAACGTAGGCGAGTTCGGCAGAAGCTTTGTCCGGATGGGGCGTTCCAGCACGGCGCCCAAGCTGGCGGCTGGTGCGGCGACGACGTGGTCTGCGCCGCAGATCAGTCCTGCTTATCTCGGTGTCGGTTACATCATCGGGCCACGACTAGCGGCGCTGAACTTTGCCGGAGGCGTGATCGCGTGGGGCTTGCTGGTTCCGCTCATTCTTTTCCTGGGCGGTCCAAGCCTGGTCGCGCAGTTTGCTCCGGCAGGAACCACCATGCCCAATGCCGGATTCTGGGCGGGTGAAGCGGGCGCTGTGTGGAGCTTCATTGTTCGTCCGATCGCCGTGGGCGGGATGTTGGTGGGCGCCTGCTATACGCTGTTTCGCATGCGCAAGAGCCTCGGATCCGGAATGGCGCGCGCGGTTTCCGATCTGAAGAAGTCAGCGGCGCAGCATGCCTCGACGGCTCGCACTGAGCGCGACCTGAATGGGAAGATCGTCTTTGCCGGACTCGCGGCTGTTTTGGTCTGCATGGTCGCGTTGTACACCAGCTACGCCGGGGTGCTGAAGGGCGGGATAGTCGCGGCGATCGTGATGATCATCATCGGGTTCTTCTTCGCGGCGGTGTCCGGCAACTTGGTGGGATTGATTGGCTCGTCGAATAACCCGATCTCCGGCTTGACGCTGGCGACGCTCGTGATTGCCGCGCTGCTCATGGTGATCATCGGCGTATCAGGCATGAGCGGCGTGGCCGCCGTGTTAGGAGTCGCGGCTGTGGTTTGCGTGTCGTCGGCGGTCGCGGGCGAGATGCTGCAGGACCTGAAGGTCGGACACATCCTGGGCGGCACTCCCGCGAAGATGCAGATGGGCGACTTCCTCGGCGTCACCGTCGCCAGCTTCTGCCTTTTTCCCGTTCTGCTGCTCCTGAATCAAGCGAACATCAACAGCGGCGGCATTGGATTTGGTGATCGGCAGCTTTCCGCACCGCAGGCGGGATTAATGGCCATGCTGGCGAAGGGCATCGTGGGCGGCGAGATGGCGTGGCCGCTGATTGTGGTGGGTGCGCTAATGGGGCTAGCGCTCATCATGATCGAAGTACGTAGCCCGATGCTGTTCGCCGTCGGTATGTATCTGCCGCTGGAGACGACGTTCGCGATCTTCGTTGGCGGAGTGATTCGCTGGATCACCGACAAAATTCGCGACAGCAAGAACTTCAACGAAGCACAGAAAGCGCGCGTGGAGAATGCGGGCGTGCTCACGGCATCGGGATTCATTGCGGGTGAGGCGCTGATGGGGATTGTGATCGCGGTGTTCCGCTACAAACAGTGGCCGTTGCCGGTGATCTTTCAGCACCCGCCAGTGGTGGGCGGATTCGTGATGCTGGTGATTCTGGCGATCGTGATGATTCGCGTGCCGCTGGCCAATGCGGGAAGCCCCGATGAGCCGGCGCCGCCGACGGCGATCATGTAAACTTCCGGCCGCGCGATTCCACCGTTGACCAACAAAGCGATTCCTCATGGACCTGGCCAAGGTACTGCTGGATAAGTTCTTCGGGTTTATTGCAGCCATCATTCCTGGCTGTTTCGTGGTGCTCGTCGTGGTCCTTCACCACCGCGAGTTATGGCAACAACTGTGGGACACCAATTACCTCGGCTATCAGACGAAGGTTGCGATTCTGGTCTTCGCGGCATTCGTGGCCGGAATCACTGTCACCTCGTTCGTGGGCGCAGTTTTGGGTGTCGTTATCTTCGATATTGCCAATCGCAGAAATCAGAAGATGATGGCGCAAGCTGCGGCTTTCAGCGCGGCGGCTCAGCAACAGCCGCAGCTGCAGCAACAGCAATGGGCTCAAGCGGCGCAGTTGGGGATAGCACCGGATTGGCGCAACGCCAATTGGCGAAGCCTGCTGACGGCTTATCTCGGCAACGCCGCGCCCGCGAATCTGGTGACTATGCAGTGGTTCCAGGGTCCACTGTTCAATCAGCAGATGGCCTTCAATGATCAGTTATGGATGGATTGGTGGAACCGCTTACACTTACTGACGCTGCCCAAAGGCGATCCCAAGGTGGCGATGGCGCTTACCTTGGAAAGCAGCTTCGGCGGAGCTGCCCTGGTCGTGCTGCTGTCCGCACCTTGGACGCCTATCCTGCGCCAATGGTGGATCCTCCTGCCCTGCCTGTTCTGGATCCTTATGACCATCGCGCAGACGGTGTGGCAGTACCGCCAGTCGAATGACCCGTGGCAGTCGTACCTCAAGCAGATGAACTACCTGCAACTGCGTGTCGGCAAGGGTGAAAAGGCGAGCGACGACGGAGAGTCGCAGTAGCCGGCCGTCTGCTTGACGGCCAGGTTTTGGCTATCCCTTTCCACCTGACGCCGCCGAGGCCGTATCATCCCTGGCGATACGAAATCCGCGCGGACGATAATCGGGCGGCAAGAATTCCTCCGGCATCGCCGCACGATTGCCGTCGCGCACCGCATGAAATTTCGGGGACATGATCTCGACGCCGGCGTTGAAGAAGACATCCTGAATATTGGCGCGCAGGTCGGAATAGGTGAAGACCATCAGCAGCGGCTTGTCGGTGTAGGCGTTGATCTCGTATTCGACGAAGGAGTCGTCGAGCGCGTTCTGCAGAACGAAGGGCGCCGGAGCCTGCAGGATGTTCTTCGTCTTGAGGCCAGCTTCGATCAGCAGCTCGTGGATTTTCCGCCACGGCTGGTCGTAGCCGATGGTGACTGAGGTATAGAGGATGAGGCCGTCATTCTGCGCCAGCATGCTGTAGTTGGTGACATAGCTGCCCAGGATCACCGAATTCGGGATGATGATCTCTTCGTTTTTGATGGTCTTGAGGTGCGTGGCGAGCATGGTTTGCGCCGTGACCTCACCCATGTTGTCGCCAATCCTCACCCAGTCGCCGACGCGAAAGCCGCGCGTGTAGATGAGAATCACTCCAGCTACCACGTTGGCGACCGCCGACGTTGATCCCAACGAGAACAGTACGCCGATGAAGATGCCGATGCCTTTGAAGGCCGGTGAATTCTCTCCCGGCAGGTAGGGATAGACGATAACGGCGGTAAAGGCAATGAGCAGGAAGCGAACGATCTTGTACGTCGGTTGTGCCCATTCGGGATAGAAGCCGGAGATGCGAAGGTTGCCATGCTCAACCTCACGCAACAACAGCCGGACCAACTTCATGATGTAGTACATCACGACGACGATGACCGCGATGTAGAACAGGTTGGGAAGGTAGTTCAGAAATGCGAGGCCGACGAACCGGACCGGACGGACGACATAATTCAGCAATTGCTGGCCGTGCTCGCGTGTCCACGGGAAGTAGTTGAATTCGGTCGCCAGAAACACCCAGGTGAGCGAGATGAGCACGAGAACCCGCGCCAGGCGAACCGCGGTCGTGAGCAGAGCGGCGATGCGCTCGCCCGCCATGATTTGCGATTGTTGGATGCGAATGCCTCGCATGCGCGTCGCGATCGCGTGCAGCCGTTGCAGCAGCCAACGCCCAATGCGGACCACGAGCCAAACCACTGCCAGATAAACTGCCAGGGTGACAGTGGCTTTGATCGCCGCCTGGATCAGGAATCGCGGAGTGTGCTCGCTCCGCGCCTGCATGAGCGCGCTGCGCACGCGAGTGGCGAGGTAGTTTGCCAGGGCTTGGCGCGAAGTATGGTATTGCCTGGCATCGTCGTCGGTGACAACGAGCAGTACGTTGTCGCCGAGCATGACCGACGTGCCGTACGGTGAATCGGCGCCCTTGATCTGGGAGAGATCGTCGCTGGTGTAGATCAGCTTGCTGAGGCGCGCCGACGCGGCGGCTGCGCGATCCTGGGCGGTGAAGCTGCCGATGCCTTCGTAAATGCGAAAAATCTCATTGCCTTCGACGGTAACGGGATAGCCGACGGGCGTCTCGCTCGGTTCGGACGACGCCTGCTGCGCGGCGGCGGGAATCGCGATGAGCGGTGCGAACAGCAGACTGGCAAGAAGTGCCGCGCAAAAAAGTCGCCTGGCCGAGCGGAGCATAGGCCCTCCGGAACCCGCAAAACCGTGACCACAGCTTTCTGCGGCCCATGTTAGGCCATGCGGAGGCGGGACTCAAGGAAGGAGAGTGAAGGCAAACTGCTACAGCGCCATTCCTGGTGCAACTGCCGGGGGCGTGCGGTTGCGGGTGGGAACACGGGATCGGTAGAGCGAGCGCCGGCGCAATGGCTGGGGCGCGGTTAGTGTGGGAACACGGGATCGTGTGCCCAGGCCGGGAGAGCCTGGCAAGCGCAGCCGCGCGGCTAAAGGCCGAGGCTCCGCTGTAGGTGTGCTCAGCGACGCGCTATTTTCCTCCGGTTACTCTGGCGTGTACTCGAAAACCGTGCCGCCGTTGTTGTGACTGCCACCTGTGGGTGTGGTGCTGTAAAGATTGCCGGCTCCGTCGAAGATCAGGTTGGCATTGGGCGCAGTCCCATCCAGACCATCGCCGAAGTTGTGCAATACCCTCTCGATGTAACCTCCATCCCCATTCGGCGACATCTCGAACAACGTTCCGCAACCGCTGCTGCCCATGCATCTGAATGTGCCGCCCGCAATCGTTGTGCCGTAGAGATTGCCGCTGGTATCGAAGAGCAGGTTGGCGTAGGGGTTGGCCCCATCATCGGTTCCACCGAGGTTATGCAACACCCTCTCCGTGTAATCGCCACCTCCGCTGGGCGATATCTCATACACGGTTCCGAGGGCATGGGTGCCGCCGCCATACGTCACGCCGTAGAAATTGCCGTCGGAATCCATGATCAAGCCAGAACTGGGAGACTGTCCGTCGTCCGCGTGCCCGAAGTTGTGAATCACTTTCTCGGTGTAGCCACCACCGCCATTGGGTGACATCTCAAACGCCGTGCCCTCGTTCAGGTTGCCGCCGTAGACGGTGGCGCCGAAAAGATTGCCGTGGGCATCGAAAATCACGCCCTCGGGATCAATCCCATCCAAGTCGCCACGGAAGTTGTGCAGCACTCTCTCGGTCCAGCCGCCGCTTCCGTTGGGCGACATCTCAAAGACGGTACCTTTGCCGTTGGTGCCGCCGCCCGAGGTCGTACTGTAGAGATTGCCGGCCGAATCGAAGATCAGGTTGACTAAGGGATATTGTCCGTCCTCGCCAAAGCCGAAATTGTGTATCACTTTCTCGAACCAGCCGCCGCTGCCATTGGGGGACATCTCAAACACCACTCCAAAGCCATTCACGCCGCCATATTCGGCGGTGCCGTAAAGATTGCCGGCGGAGTCAAAGATCAGGGTATTGGGATATTGTCCGTCCGAACCGGAGCCGAAGTTGTGTATCACCTTCTCGAAGTAGCCGCCGCTTCCGTTGGGCGTCATCTCGAACGCCACGCCTGCATTATTGTGAGAGCCACCCTGATAGGTAGTGCCGTAAATATTGCCGTCGGCATCGAAGACCACAGCGCTATAAGGAGCGTGTCCGTCGCCTGTCGAGCCAAGGTTGTGCAGCACCCGTTCGCCGGCGGCCGCCCACGCGGTCGTCACAACAAAGAGGGCCAAAGTGAAACTTAGAGTTGTTCTCAGTGCGAGGGTCCGAATTTCCCTGATCAGTGGGTTGGCCATGAGGATTCTCCTTCGAAGTGGTGGCGTTGTGATGAGCAAGAGGTAGCAGCGAATTCCAGCCCGGGAGACCTTGTGGAACTGCTGCCCCGAGATGCCCCAACCATGGGGGTAATTTTGCTCTCAGGCGAGCCAATTGTCACTGGAAAACCACATGACGAGTCTGTTGTTACAGAATGATTGCCGCTATGTACGTTGCGCTTTTTGGTGGCGCTTGATCAGGACGTGCAGATTCGTGG
>JASHXK010000009.1 GCA_030043575.1 Terriglobales bacterium | reverse complement strand
GAATCCGTGATCAGGTAGAGAATTTTCGCCCCGGTGATGCCAGAGAGGATCGCTATGAGGCCGAGGTTCCAGAGCTTGTCAGGGTCGAGACCCTGCTCGCGGCCAAGCTTGACGATAAGCAGCAGGCCAAAGATGAGGCCCAGCGCCGCCATCAGACCGTAGGTCGGAAGGTTGAAACTACCCAGGTGGAATAAACGGGGAAACACGCTTCTATTTTAGACGCGGAAAGGCCGCTTTTCGCTTCATGGGTCGCTGTTTGCCTTTCGCTCTTCGCTTTTCGCTAGAAACACCCTCGCTCCAGTCATCAGCACGGCTAGTCAGAGAAAGGGCTTGCTCCACACCTTGCAGTAATGCGTAGAAGGACGTGGTCGTTCTGTGATCTGGCGAAGAGCGAAAGGCGAACAGCAAAGAGCGGAAATAGCAAAACCGACCCACGGGGCCGTGTTGGGTGGGCCGTCAATGAACCCGCATTATACGGTGGGAACCCGCCGCAGCTCTTTAGGCATCTCCGCATGGCGGAGCATCGCACACCGAACCGTTAAACGAGTCAGGTCCCCTGTTCATTGAGCATTGGTTCAAAAAACGGTTGCCACCAACACCAACTTTGCAGGCCGGTTTCCTGATGAGATGCTATGGAAAACATAATCGAATGACAAGGGGCAGGCGGTAAATAGTTGGCCAATAACGTGCCGGAGAAATGCGGGCACGATATTTTGCGGGGACCGCGCGGCCGTCAGGGCGCTGCTCCAGAGCGGCTAGCTTGCAGCGGCTTCCACATAGCGAGCGGGCACAGGATGCTCAGCATGCAGGGCATCGAGCGAAGCGCGCGTTTCGACCCGGAAGCCATAGGTTGTAGCCGCGGCCAGTGCGCTGGCGCCGGCCAAGCCGACCAGCAGCGGGGTAATGCCAAGCTCCGCCTTTAAGACCGGAAACAGGAACGTGCCCAGCACGGCGCCAAGTTTGGCCATCGACGCCGCAAATCCCGCGCCAGTAGCGCGAATCGACGTGGGGAAGGTCTCGCCGGAGAGCAGGTAAGTCGTCGCGTTCGGGCCCATGTTCATCAGGCAGTTAAAGACCATGAAGCCCCCGATGATCATGCCAATTTGCCCGTCCGAGTGTGCCGGAAACAGCGAGGATGCCCCCGCCATCAGTAATCCAAGCGCCATGCCAAGGAAACCAACAATCTGCAGCGTAATGCGGCTGACATGGTGGACCAGGACGATCGCCAGCATGAACCCAACCAGCAGCAGAAGGTCGACGACGGCCGACCCCTCGGTTGCACCGATGTCCCTGGCGATGAAGCTCGCACTTCCCCCCAAAGCCATCGCCGCCAAAATGGTTGGGGTGAATATCCCGATGCCGTAGGTGGAAATGTCCTGCAGGAACCAAGGAACAGAAGCGAAGATCGTACGGCGCAGGTAACGCTTGGTGAAGAGACAGCCGAACGCCTGGCATGGTTCCGGAGGCGGCGAATTGTGCACGTTCAGCGTGATCGGGAACTCGAGCAGCTTGGTCGCCGCATGCGAGGCCTGTTCGTAATTGCCGCGGGCCAGATGCCAGCGCACGCTGTCCGGCAACCCCTCGCGCATCAGCACCACAGCCACCGCTGGCAGAACTCCGAATGACAGCATTACGCGCCACGACTCCAGGGACGGATCCGCCTTCAGAATGACGAGTCCGACCAGCACTCCGAGCAACGAACCCAAAGCCTGAAATGCAAATGCACCGACAATGAGGCGCCCGCGCAAGCGGGTGGGCACGCACTCGGCGATGTAGGAGACGCCGATGGGATAATCTGCGCCGATGCCGATTCCCAACAGGAAACGAAACACGATGAGCGAGGCGGCATTCCACGCTGCAGCCGAAGCCGCCGAGAAAACCACGAACAGGATGATGTCGGCGATGAACATCCCCTTGCGGCCTACTCGATCGGCCACCTGCCCGAAGACCAGAGCACCGAAGAACGCGCCTGCGACAGCAGCCACAGCTACCAATCCTTTAACCGCAGGGCTGAGGTGAAACTGATACGCAATGAGAGGCAGGGCAACGCCGATGATGAAGAAGTCGAAGCCGTCCAGCAGCACACCCATCGCCGACAGTAACCACACCTTGCGCTGAGTCTTGGTAAAGGGAGTGTCGTCAAGATGCTGCTCGAACGACTTAAGGGCGATTGCCACCGTGGACATGGGTTCTCCGGCCAGTTGAAAGGGGTCTAACGATTGTAGGCGATGTGCAGATTAAAAGTGTATGAAAAGCGCGAGGTGCAACGGCTCGAGTCACAAGGGCTGACAATCGTCCGTTAAACGCGAGACCAGGTTTGGTACAAGGTCAGTGAAGCTAGTTGCCGGCGAGATTCTGAGCAATCGGGCCGCTGATGGGCAGTACGAAACGCTGTCCTGTGCCGGCTTTGATCATGCAAACGATCCACAGGATGAATGTCAGCAAGCTAAAGATGGCAAGGATCGCGATACCGAGTCCGAGGCTGCCCCAGCCGGCATAGCCATAGTGTCCGTAGCCACCGTACCCACCGAAAAGGAACCCCATGCCGAAGACCATGCCGACAATGATGCGAATGATATGCAAGCCGCCGAAAGTGACAATTGATTGCGCAGCATGAAAGCGCACGTAGGGACGCTTGTCAATGAGGAAGAAGATGATGCCGGTCAGCCAGCCGAGAACGTAGCTCAAGCACGCCGCCGTATTCTCCGTCATGCCGCTTTGCGCGGTGGGCGCAGGGGGTTGCCATGACGGGGCCGCTGCCGGTGCGGGCTGGGGCTGGCCGCAGGTTGAGCAGAACTGCGCATTGGGAGCGACTTCGGCTCCGCACTTCGTGCAATGAGGCATGCTTCCTCCCTAACAGCACGAGATAGTACCACTAACGCTCGCGCCAGTCGTGCGGCAGACAGCTAACGCCTGCGTTCAGGCGGAAACAGCTTCGGGGATCACGGGCGCAGAAGGCTCAGGCGGGGCGCTGGGCACATCGCTGCTAAGCAGCGTTGCAAAGAATCGGTCTACGGCCGCCAGGATCTCCGCGCCCGACTTCGCCTCATACACAGCCTTGCGCAGCTGTGCTCCATGCGGCACGCCGTGTGTGAACCAGGAGGCGAACTGCTTCATCTTGCCTTCGGCGCCGGCCATGCGCTCCTCGAGCAGCATAGCGAAGTAGCTGCGAATCATGTCGTAGCGATCGGCGTCCGTCGGCACATCATATGTGCTGCTTGCGGTGTATTGTTCGATCTGGCGGAAGATCCACGGATTCGACGCGGCGCTGCGTCCGATCATCACCGCATCGCAGCCGGTTTGCGCGATCATCGCCGCCGCATCTTCCGGTGAACGCACGTCCCCATTGCCGATGACGGGTATCCTAACGGAGTCCTTTACCGCGGCAATCCAATCCCAACGCGCCTGGCCGGTATAACCTTGCTCGCGCGTGCGGGCGTGCAGTGCGACCGCAGCGAGACCACAATCTTCCGCCATCCTCGCCAGGTTGATGTGGACAACTTCTTTGTCGCTCCAGCCGGCGCGAAACTTCACCGTGAACGGAATGGTCACTGCCGAGCGGATCGATTCGAAAATGTTGCGGATAAGCGGCAGGTCGCGCAGCAGTCCGGAGCCGCCATTGCACTTCACCACCTTCTTGGCGGGACAGCCGAGATTCAGATCGACGAGATCGAAGCCAAGATCCTGGACGACGCGCGCTGCCTCGGCGAGCGTAACTGCATCGCTGCCGAACAGCTGCGCTGAGATGGGGTGCTCGTTGCCATAAAACGTGAGATATTGCTTCGCTTTCCTGTCCTTGTGGCGAACGATACCGTCGGCGGAGGTGAACTCCGTCATCATCAGGCCGCAGCCGCCCAGGTTGCGAATGAAACGGCGAAATACGGTGTCGGTGATGCCCGCCATAGGCGCAAGCACCGTTGCGGGACGAATCTCGATTCCGCCGATTGACACACCCGCCGGCACGCGCGCGTCTGCGGGCGCAATCCGTTCTGCCGGATTGTCGAAAAACTTGTGCACGTAAGGATTGTAAATGAGCGCGGGATACCTTGCCGGACGGCGCTTTACCTCGGCGGCTGAAGCGGATTCTTAGAGAATGCGCAGAACTGGCGCCGCTCAAGCCCTGCTCCACCCGGAGTCCAACACTGAGAGCTACGGCATGACCGCAGCTACATTGGGCGGAGGAGTCGTGGTCTGATTCTGATCCGGCGTTGCGGTTTGCGGAACGGTGGTCGTGGTTTTCTTCTTGGCCGAAGGAGGAATCTTGAACTCCAGGCCGCGATCGTCGTTGGCCTTCACGGTGGCGGGAAGATCCAGATCAGCCAACGCGATCTTCTTGCGGCCCTGATCGAAGACGTACAGTGAATCTCCCATGATCGCGTAGTTGGTCACTTCCTGCTGTTTGCCGCTGCGAAACACGAGGACGGTAGGCTCGCAGGGCTTGACCTCCGGCGGAGGCGCTGCCGGAGGCTGAGGTGCGGCCACAGGCGCGGCGTAGGCCTGCTCAGGCTCATCCCCGTAGGGACTGGCCGGCGGCTCTTCCACAATCATGTGATAGCTGGGATCGTTCGGGCCAAGCGGAGGGCCGGAATACAAGCCTGGACCACCATCCCCGCCACCAACGTAGTCGTAACCATAGTAGGAGCTGTCCGTCGGGTAATAATAGGGAATTACATAAGCCCAGCCACCACCGCGATAGCGGCCGCCATAATAGCCGTTGTTGTAGTAGGGAGCGTAGTGGTAGCGATATCCATAGTTAGACGAGCCTGGAACTGGCGGCCCGCCTGTGGGGAACGGAGGTCCGGAAAAATGGGCCTGAGGCTGCGGTCCCGAGATGCGCGGGCCGTTCACAATTGTCTGTCCCGCGCCCAGCGACGCGACCGCGACGGTGAAGGAGACAACCTCCAAAGCGCCTGCGAGCCAGTTCAGCTTTGAACGCGTCAGTCCGGCCACGCTATTCATAATCGCCCCTCAGTGTATTCCAACCCGTTGGATGCGACAAAGTTTTTAGTGGCTTCGGGAACTGAGGTTCATCAGGCCATAAACGTCGATCATGGCATTGGCGATCAGTACGCCGAAGACCACCGCGTTGGCGAGCAGAGCGTAGCGGCTTTCCAACAAATCGGCGGAAACGCCGGCCATAAACAGAATCAGGAACGGCAGCGCCACCAGGAAAAATGTAAACGCGGAGAAGTGCATCCGCAAACCCATACTGAATAGCAGCGCGCTCACGATCAGCGGGGCGGCGGTGCCAAAAAACCGCGTCCGCTTCCAGACAATGAAGGTCACCACAGTAACCAAGATGAGGATCAGCAGCCCCAGCCCGTTCTCCAGAAATACGGTCTTCAGCAGCCAGGACATTCCCGCTGAGAAGAAGTCGCGCGAAGCGACCTCGAGCCAGTCGGCGTGGGCCAGCGCCCTGGCAAAGGTAGGCATGCGGAAGCCGTAGAAGATCGATAGCAGGATCAGCGCAATCAGGCAGGACGCGCCGAAGATGACCAGAACAGCGCCGCGGCGGATATGTCCCACCCACAGCATGAAAATCAGCGCCGGCACCAGCACAATCCAGAAGGAAAACTGCGCTCCCACACAGATGGCGATGGACAACCCCAGCAGGAGAATGCGACGCCAATTCCAGAGAATAACCTCACGCGGAGCGTAGAGGGTGTGGGCGACGGCAATGCCGGTAAAGATCAGGCCGAAGGCTCCCCAGGCGCCGACGACGGCCGAGCCGACCTCGCTGGCGGAGCCAATCGCCAGAGGAGAAAAGCAGTAGAGTCCCAGCGCCACATAGCCGCCAATGTCTCCGTAAAGGCGGCGCGCCACATACCACAGCGAAGCTCCGAGCAAAAGACCGACGGCCAGGAACGGCAGGCGAATCGCCACCCGGTAGTTGTTGAACTCGTCGACGTGCTTCTCTGCCCCGCTTAGCCTCGCTGGGATTCCGGCCATCAGAGGGACCAGCGCGGTTCGCTGCGTGGAATTCGCGCTGGCATATCCCTCAAGCTGCAGCAGTCCGGCCTCGATGTGGACGCCTTCCAGCGCCGACAGCGGCTCTTGCTCAATGAACCAGACACATTGCAAAGCGAAGATGAGGAGCAAAACCAGCGCCATCAGCTGCGGCGCACCAATACGCTCGTAGAGCGAGGAAAAAGACATGAAGGATTGTTGTAACACGGCGCAGCGGTTCGACGCGAAGCTGTGGACAAAAAACAAAGGGACGCGAATGCGTCCCTGCGGAGTTGGGACCTCGATATTAGATATCCAGGTTCTTCACATCCAGCGCGTTTTCTTCGATGAACTTGCGGCGGGCTTCGACGTCCTCGCCCATTAGCGTGGAGAAGATGGTCTCGGTCTCGGTGAGGTCTTCGAGCTTGACCGAAAGCAGTGTGCGGCGCTCGGGATCCATGGTTGTGTCCCACAGCTGTGTCGAGCTCATCTCGCCCAGACCCTTATACCGCTGGACATCGTATTCCTTGCGTCCTTCGTTGAAGACGTAGTCGAAGACGTCGCGCGGCGAAGTTTTCTCCACCGCGACCGCCTCGGTTTTCTTCTTCGACGCCTTGGGAGCCTTCTGCTCGACTTTCTCCTGGTCGGCCTTCTCGGCGTCGCTCAGCTCTTCCTTGCCGTTGGAGCCGGCGTCCTTCTTCAGCGGCTCGATGACGTAGGGCGGCTCCATGTACTGCTCGATCTGCTTGTACTTCGACATCATCTGGCGATA
>JASHXK010000126.1 GCA_030043575.1 Terriglobales bacterium | reverse complement strand
ACCCGCTCCGGCAATCCTGCGACCGCCTTGTCGGCGCGCTCGATGCCTTCGATAATGAGCGCCCCCGACGCACCCCCAAGCACTTGCTCCTTGGTGAATCCATGAATGTGCGGGTGATACCAATACAACCCGGGAGGCTCGTTTTCAGGGATGCGGAATCGATACTCGAATGGCGGATCGCTGGGCTGAATTGCCGTGTGCAGGACATCATCCTGGTGGCAGACAGGAGGGATAGTCAGGCCATGAAAATGAAGGTTCGTAATATCGCTACCCATCAAATCGCTGCTGCATGGATTGCCGTCTTTTCCGGCATCCGCATTCATGTGGTGTTGAGCAGCAGGCGGAGAGTTGGAGCCGAAATCCTTCAGATCGTTTTTCAGAGTCAGGATGACGAGATCGCCAGGATTCACGCGCAGCGTCGGTGACTCCTGGCCGTTTGCGTCCACGAAGCAGTAACGAACGGACCCGTCGTTCTCTTTTTCGTTGTGGGCAGTTAATTCGACCTTCAAAACGCCATTCGTACTGCGCAAATCCTCCGGCTCGGTGACTGCGCTGCCGGGCGTGGGGCGCGGACACGACTCCGGCGCGACCTGGGCAGAAAGAAGCCCGTGCCACCCAAGAAAGCACACGAACGAAAGCGCAAACGAGAAAAGACTCTTCGACATTCGCTGGTTTCCGGACTCGCAATTGTTAAGAATTCGTACGCGTTAGGAATGCTCTGCTGTGCGCAGAACCCCACTCGAAGGTCAATAAAGGCAACTTAATGCGGCTGCGTTACTGCGAGGTGGCGATTCAATGAATTTCCGGGGAAAATCACCGGAAGCCTGGTGCTAAGGCCCGGTACTACGTTTTCTGCAACATTTGTCTCTCAGCAATAGTTTGCAAACTTGTCTCTGCGGGCCGGCGGCGTACCGCTCTCAAAGGACGCGATCATGGGGTAATGGCGATATTAGCTGGCCACTCCTGCGGTCTTGCGGTTTTCCGCTTAACTGTAGTTAACTAGGCTTTACGCGTCACAGCATGATCACCGTTTCCAAGGAAGATTACCTCAAGGCAATCCTCGAGGCGGAGGGCGAGGGCGAGCAAGTCATCGCCGCGCGCTTGGCGCACTGGCTCGCGGTTTCGGCTCCAGCCGTAACTATGGCTCTGCGCCGGCTCAAACGGGATGGCTTGGTCTCCGTCCGTCAGGATGGGAGAGTGCTGCTCACCGCTGCCGGTCGCAAGATTGCCCGGCAACTGGTCATGCGGCATCATCTCATCGAGCGAATGCTGCACGAGATCTTCGACATGGACTGGTACAAGGTGCATGACGAAGCGGAACGCCTGGAACACGCGGTCTCCAGCGACTTTGAAGCGATGCTGGCGCGCAAGCTGGGCCGCGGCTCGCCATGCCCGCATGGTAATTCGTCCACTCCGGAGCCACCACGCGCCAAGCGCAAACGTGGCTTAGTGCTGCTTTCCGAAGCGCAGGCAGGCAGCTCTTACCTTGTGCAGAGCGTCTACGAACGTGATCGTAAGCTGCTGGAGTTCCTGGAGCACAAAGGGGTTCGGCCGGGCGCAGCCTTTAAAGTGAGTGCCCGTAACTACGACGGTACGATTTCTCTGATCATTGACCGGAAGAGCGTCGATCTCGGCAGCCCGGCGGCGGAGAAGGTCTGGGTGGCAAAGTCGCAATAGGGTTGGTGTATCGGGTGGAGCACGCCTTCCAGGCGTGCACGAACAGCCCCATTTCAGGACGCGCTTTAGCGCCTGAGGTAATCGGCGCCGTTACCTCAGCGGCTGAAGCCGGAAGTCAGGACAAGGTGTAACTGCACGCCTGAAAGGCCTGCTCCACCCTGGTTTCAAGCTGAGCTACAATTCAAGTATCCTTAACCCTGATTAACTTCCTCTGGTATACTCACATTAAATAGCGCGTGCTTGCGCCTCTGATGCCTCACCGACTTTATATGAATCGCCAGTCCGTAGATCGAACCGAGCCAGAATCGCGCCAATTGCTCATTGACGCCACGGCCGGCCAGGTGTCGCTGGAAGGATTGCACGGCTCGGTTGCGGTGCCGCATCAGCAGGCCAGTTTTTGGAGCCAATGGCGTGCCTTCACCGGGCCGGCAATTCTGATCAGCGTCGGTTACATGGATCCGGGAAACTGGGGCACCGATCTGCAAGGCGGCGCGCAGTACAAGTACGGCCTGTTGTGGGTCATCGGCATCGCCAGCCTGATGGCGATCTTCATGCAGGTGATTGCCGCGCGCCTGGGTGTCGTCACCGGCAAGGACCTGGCGCAATGCTGTCGGGACTGGTATCCGCGGTGGACACGCTGGCCCAACTGGCTGATGAGCGAAGTGGCAATCGGGGCCTGCGATCTGGCTGAGGTTTTGGGGAGCGCCGTCGCCCTGAATCTTTTGTTTCACATCCCTCTATTTTGGGCAGTCATCATCACGGGCCTGGACGTTCTGCTGCTGTTGGCGTTGCAGCGCTTCGGCATGCGAACCATTGAAGCTGTCGTCCTCGTGCTGGTCGCGACCATCGGCTTGTGTTACTTCATCGAAATCTTTGTTCTGCCGCAGACCAAGCCTGGTTTTCTAGAGATGGGCCGTGCGCTGGTCACCCCGCACTTTCATCAGGCGGGAATGCTGTACGTCGCCATCGGAATCATCGGCGCCACCGTGATGCCGCACAACTTGTACCTGCATTCGGCGCTGGTACAGAGCCGCAATTTCCAGAAGGACGAAGCGTCGATACGCCGGGCAATCCAATTCAACGCCATCGATTCCACGGTTGCACTGACCATTGCATTTTTCGTGAACGCGGCGATCCTTGTCCTGGCTGCGACGGTTTTCTTTGGCAAGCAGAGCGTGATCGTCCCCGGGGGCCAGGTGATCACGTTCAGTGCCGACAGCGACTGGATTCGCGTTGCCTACTTAACGCTTGCCCCTCTGATGGGCGCAGCGGCCGCGAGCACCCTTTTTGCGATCGCGCTTCTGGCAAGCGGCCAGAGCAGTACGATCACGGGAACGCTGGCCGGGCAGGTCGTGATGGAAGGCTTCATGCGCTGGCGCGTTCAGCCGTGGGTGCGGCGGCTCATCACCCGCACGCTGGCCATCCTGCCGGCGGTGCTCATCATCGGACTGCGCGGCGACAGCAGTGTCACCGATCTGCTGATCCTGAGTCAGGTTGTGCTGGCGCTGCAGCTTCCATTTGCCATGTTTCCCTTGCTGCAATTCACCAACTCCCGGCGGCGAATGGGGGAGTGGAGGAATGGCTGGTTTCTGCTCATCACCGGTTGGGCCAGTGCTATCCTGATCACCGCAATCGACGTGTACGGCCTGCCGGAGTCGCTGCGCGCTTCATGGCAGATCATCACCGGCAGGTGAGAAGTTGTGCATTTTGAATTCAGGGGCTGGCATGGCCAAGATCGCCCTTGTCATCCCAAGCGAGCTTCTTTTGCGAAGCGAGGGACTTCCGCGCGCCGATTCGTGCCGGTGCACGAAAGGCGCGCACCCCTATTCGAATTGAATCAGACTGCACCACTGGCAGTTGATGGCCGGATTTACGGGTAAGACTTGCCATGTACGACAAGATTCTCGTGACACTGGACGGCACGGCAACCGACCGCGCCATTATCGAGCACATCAAGCAACTGGCGAAGGTGATGGCGAGCCGCATTGTTCTGCTGCATGTAGCCGACGGCTGGGCGGCGCGCACCTACGGCCGTGATGCCGTCAGCGAAGAGATCCGGGACGACATGCAGTACCTGGAGAGCGTTCGCTCTGAGTTTCAAGACGCCGAGATTCCCGCCGAATCGGAGTTGGCCTACGGCGATCCCGCCAAAGAAATTATTCGCTGGGTGCAGCAGAAAGGATGTGACCTGGTCGCAATGAGCACCCATGGCCATCGCTTTCTGGCCGACATCTTCCTGGGAACAACGGCCACTCAGGTGCAGCACAGCATCAGCGTGCCCGTGCTGTTGCT
>JASHXK010000125.1 GCA_030043575.1 Terriglobales bacterium | reverse complement strand
CTGCTGAGCAACTTCAGCCGGCTGCTGAAAGTGGCGCTGGATGGCAAGAGTCAAACTCCGATTCTGGCCGATTCGCACGCGCGCATGTTCACCCCCTTCGCCTGTGGCGCCAACTACATGGTGCTCGGTTGGCAAAACCGCGGTAGCTCAAACTCCAGAAATATCTGGCGTACCAATGCCGACGGGACCGGTCCGATGCAGTTGACCCACGGCGACGACGATCGGTCGCCAGCCTGCTCGCCCGATCAGAAATGGGTGTATTACTTCGATAACCGCGAGTTGAAAATCCGTCGTGTACCGGTGGACGGCTCCGGCAACTCGGAAGTTGTTCTGAATCTTCCCCAGGGTTACGTGGGAGCCTCGGCGCTCAGGTTCTCTCCCGACGGCAAAACGTTGGCAGCCGCCTTGCTCGACTCGCAGCGGCGAAGCACAAAGATCGGGCTGTACGATGTGGGATCGCCGGGCGCGCCGCGCATGCTCGAGGCCAGCCGCCGCACGCATGGCTTGCAATACACTCCCGACGGGAAGTCCCTCGTCTACGCGATCCGCGAGAAGGGCGTCGACAACGTCTGGATGCAGCCCATCGACAGCTCCGCGGGGCACCAGATTACGGATTTCAAAGCGGATCAGATCTGGTCGCTCGACTTGTCACCGGACGGAAAGAACCTCGCCGTGCTGCACGGCCAGTTCGTGGCGGATGTGGTCCTGCTGCAGGAAACTAAGCCTTGAGGTCCCCGAACATTAGTCCAGTTTGAGAGAGAGTTTCCGGCAAAATCCTGCGAAGAAGGGGTTTTGCCGAGCGAAGCGGAAGCTGCCGTCGTCATTGACTTGCCCGTCTGGGCTACGTAAGATTCGCGGTGCGTGGTCGGCCAGAAAATCTCGCACTACTCGATTCTGGAAAAGCTCGGCGGCGGCGGCATGGGTGTGGTCTACAAGGCCGAAGACATCCGCCTGCACCGCTTCGTTGCGCTGAAGTTCCTGCCCGAGCAAGTGGCGAGCGAGCCGCAGGCGCTGGCGCGATTCGAGCGCGAGGCGCAGGCCGCATCGGCGCTCAATCATCCCAACATCTGCACCATTTACGACATTGGCGAGGAAGCCGGCAAAGCTTTCATCGCCATGGAGTATCTGGAGGGTGTCACCCTCAAGCACCATATCCTCGATCGCCCCATGGAGCTGGAAAGTATCCTCTCGCTGGGCATCGAGATCACCGATGCCCTGGACGCCGCGCATGGCAAGGGCATCGTCCACCGCGACATCAAGCCCGCCAACATCTTTGTTACCAATCGCGGTCACGCCAAGATTCTCGATTTTGGCTTGGCCAAGGTAATGGAGTTCCGCTCGGCGCAGGTTGGTAGCGGCGCCGGCGCCGGCAACACCGTCACCCGCATCGTCGATGAACAGCACCTGACCAGCCCGGGCATGGCGGTCGGCACCGTCGCCTACATGTCTCCCGAGCAGGTGCGCGGCAAGGAACTGGATGCCCGCACCGACCTGTTCTCACTGGGCGCGGTGCTTTATGAAATGACGACCGGTACGTTGCCGTTCCATGGCGAAACCTCCGCGGTTATTTTCGCCGCCATTCTCAACTCTGCACCCGTCGCTCCCGTGCGGTTGAATCCCGAGACTCCCGCGGAGTTGGAGCGCATCGTCAATAAATGTCTGGAGAAGGATCGCGATTTGCGCTACCAGTCCGCTGCCGAGTTGCGCGCGGACCTGAAACGCCTGGCCAGGGACAGCAGCAGCTCCAAACGTGTATCGGCTGCCGTTGTCGCCGAGCCCGCGCCGGCGAGCGCGGCCTCGGTCGTGGCCCCGACGAGCAGTCCGGCAGTAGCGACAAGGACAGCTCCGGCACGCGGCAACACCACGCGCTACATGATTGCTGCCGTGGTGCTGGTGCTGATTGCGGCAGGATTCGCGGCCTACAAGTTTTGGCCGCGACACGCAAACGAGTCTGCGGCTGCCCAGATTACGAAGATCAGCGAATGGAACCGCGCCATACAAACCCCGATCCTTTCTCCCGACGGTCGCACCATCGCGTTTACCTCGCCCGTCGATGGCTACGACCAACTGTTTGTCATGCTCACCTCGGGCAGCCAGCCGCTGCAGCTAACCAAGGATGAGGGCAACAAGGCGCCGCTGGCATTCTCCGCTGACGGCAACGAGATTTTCTTCGGCCCCAGCCTGGGCGATTACGAGATTTGGTCCATGCCCACGCTGGGAGGCTCTCCCCGCCGCGTCGCCAACGGCATTACGGTTGCTACCTGCAGCGACAGTCGTTCGTTGTTTGTAGGCACCCTAAAGGGCCAGATTCTTCGTACCGACCCCAGCGGTGCGGCGCGCGAGGTGCTGGCCGAAAACTCTCCTTCCACAACACATGTCAGTACAGCGAACCTCGGAGCGGCATCGTCCGACTCGGACCAGTTTTACCAATTACTCGCGTTTCCAGACTGCAAGAGTTTATTGACGCTGCGACGAACGGGGCCGACAACGGTGATCGACAAGCTGGATGTTGCCGCGCGGAAATTTGCCCGGGTAGGAGAAATTCCGCGAAACCTGGGCCGCGCCGCCTGGGGCGAACCTGGCAAGACGATTTACATCAGCCGCACGGTCAAGGGGATCACGAACCTTTGGGAATATTCGCTGGCCGACGGCTCGCTCAAGCAGATCACCTTCGGTCCCGGCCCCGACCTAAGTCCCTTGGCCGATCCCGCCGGCAAAGGCGTGTATTTTGTGAATGGCCGGTCCTCCGGCGTCCTCACCGCCTATCACGCTGGAACCAGGCAAACCATGGATATCGTGGGCGAGCTCGCAACTCAGCCGCTGATCTCGCACTCTGGACGGCAACTCGCCTATATCACCGCGCCCGAACCGGGACGCGAGGAGCTTTGGGTTGCAGACATCGACGGCGGTAATGCGAAAAAGATTCAGAGCTCCAACGTGGGACTCGAGACCCTCGCCTGGTTAGGGGATGATTCCCAATTTGTGTTCTCGGAAGTGGAAGGCGACAACAGCCGCATCTATGCCGTGAACGCTGACGGCACCCAACTTCGTCAGCTGCTGGCGCTGCCGGGGCGCGCGGATTTCGCTGCCGCGATTCGCGGCACTACGTCCGTCATCTTCACCACCTACCACGGTAGTGACGCACAGCAAGCCACGGTATTCAAGCTCGATCTGAAGGACCCGGCGGCCAAGCCGGAAGCTTTGTTTGAAGGCTGTGTGGGCACGCTTGATGTTTCGCCGGACGGAAACTATGTGGCTGGGCCGGTGCTGTGGGGATCCAATCCCGGCCTGTATCAGTATTCGTTACGCGACAAGAAGTGCTCGGCGCTGAAGCCTGGCCTGGCCAGCTACTTCGCGCTCTATGGGCGCGATGGAAAATCGTTTCTCTTCGAAAATACGATCCACGGGCAAACCAGCGTTTTTCGCCAGCCGTTGCGCAATGGAGAAGCCGTTGGTGACCCGCAGCGAGTGCTGACCTTTCCTTTTGCCGTGCGCGAGGATTTCGCCGGTAACGCTTCCGCCATTTCGGAGGATCTGTCGGTGATGGTCTATGCCCGTCCCAACGGCCACGAGGATTTGTATTTCCTGAGCAATCGCTCGCCGTGAAGTACGGATCGCGCAAGTGGACTATCCGGATTGCGTCCCTGTCTATCCGAAAGGATAGTGGGCGGCCCAAACCCGACAGGAAATGATCCCATTTGCGAACTGTCCTTGAAGCAAATACTGCCCCTTACGCAGATGCCTTCACCCATCGTCTTTTGGCACGCAAGGTGCTGGGGTTTCTGTAGACCTAGGATGCAAAGAGGGAATTCGGTCGGATCGAACAGGTTCGGGGGAGATCATGGGTTTGCCTTCGTGCGCAGCGGCTCTTGGCAGCGGTTTCGAATCAGCCAGCGTGTCTGGACAGTATGCACATCAGCATAACGAGTTGGGAACGGTTGATTCCACGTGCAGGCTGTGCGGTCTAACGGTTGGGCGGGCCTTTCGCGAAGCCACTCTGTTTCAGTTAGAGCTGAGGCACGTTTGCCAGCCGGTTGAAAGACGACGAGCAACTCGAATTGCCTATCAAGTCTTCAGTCGAACCATTCCGGTGGTTTGAAGGCGATCCCTCCCACGGAGCCCTGGGCGAGATCAGCATCAGCTCCATACAGACTCTTGGACCCGCGCCTCCGGCTTGCCTTGACCCGAAATTGTCGTGGAATCCTTAGCACACCCGCAGGCTTCCGTTTCTACCGCTGACCCCATTTCAGCTTGTTGCGCAGCACATCGAAAAAGGTGCGGTGCACGCGCATCAGCTTGACCGTGTGGGCGGCGCGGTGGCACAACACGCGATCGCCTTGCTGCAGCGGAACTCCAACCTGTCCGTCGATGCTGAGGAAAGCCTCTTCGGCGCCGGTCTCCACGCGCAGTTCGATCTGCGCCTTGTCCGGGACGACCAGCGGCCGATGGGTGAGTGAGTGGGGACAGACAGGAGTCACGACGAATGAGGTCACGCTGGGCATCAGCACCGGACCTCCAGCCGCCAGAGAGTAGGCGGTCGAACCGGTAGGCGTGGCGATGATTACGCCGTCAGCCTTGTACTTGAAGACAAAGGCGCCGTCGATCAGCAGATCGAAGTCAGCCAGGCGCGAGATGGCGCTCTTATTTACCACCATGTCGTTCAGGGCGAAGTGGTGTGCAATGTTCTCGCCGTTGCGAACGGTTGTGCAGTCGATCACCGCCCGCTGTTCAAAGGGGCAGCTGCCACTGGCGACCGCTTCCAGCGTGGGATACATCTCGCTGAGCGGAACTTCGGTGAGGAAGCCCAGCGACCCCAGATTGACGGCGAGGATGGGTACGCCGTGATGGGCGACGGCGCGCGCTGCCGAGAGTAATGTCCCATCCCCGCCGAGTACCAGGGCAAAGTCGGGATGGCGGCTTCCCAGATCGTTGCGGGTAACCACCTCTTCGCCGGTAATGTATTGCGCTGTCTCCTCGTCAAGGTAGACCTTGTAACCGTGCTGCCGGAACCAGGTCAGCAGCTCAGGCAAGATGCCGGCCATTTCAGGCTTGGAGGGCTTGGAGATGATGGCAGCGGATTTCATGAATAAGAATATTTCACCACAGAGACACCGAGACAGAGAGTTTCAGTGAAGTACAGCACGAAGAAAATCCGTCGTTTTGGAGCTGTATCTGCGACTCAAGAGTACGGAAGTCTTACGAGACATGATAACCATGGTCTTCTCTGTGCCTCTGTGTCTCTGTGCTGAACCGATGTTTCCCTTGCTCGGAATGAACCAGTGTACACGGGGCAATTGCTGTCATGATGAATCCCGCAAGAATCGCGCATGAATGAGAAACTCGCGGTTGCCTTCGGTACCCAGGATTGGGGATTCGATCGTCTCAATCGCCTTGCCTCCCAGCTCTTCAACAGCACGGGCAACTTTCTTGACAGCGGCCTGCTGGACTTCTGGATCGCGGACGATTCCTCCTTTGCCGACTCGCTCGCGTCCGGCCTCGAACTGCGGCTTGACCAATACAACCATCTCGAACTCTTTCGATGACCAACGAACGCAGTTCACGACCGCGGGCAGAACCAGCGTGGCGGAGATGAACGAGACATCCATCGCGACGAAGCTGATGGGTTCAGGCTGTCGTGCCCCGGATTCGGCCTGACTTTGGTCAAGACTGGGATCGGAGATCTGCGCGGGCGTCAGATAGCGCGCATTGGTCTTCTCCAGTAATTGAACGCGCGGATCGTTGCGCAGTTTGGCATCCATTTGGCCGTAACCGGTATCGACGGCGATCACTCGCGCCGCGCCGGCTTGCAAGAGGCAGTCGGTGAAACCGCCGGTTGAAGCACCGACGTCGAGACAGGTCTTGCCGTGGACATCGATGCGCCAGTGTTCGAGCGCGTGCTTGAGCTTCAGTCCGCCGCGGCTGACGTAGGGAAGATCGTCGCCCAGGATACGGATGGCGGCATCGCCGTCTACACTCGCGCCGGCTTTCTCCAGCTTTTGCTCATTGACCAGAACTCGGCCAGCGAGGATCAGCGCCTGCGCGCGCTCGCGTGACGGAGTCAGACCGCGATCCACCAGCAGCTTGTCAAGACGCAGTTTCACGGCGGTCAGGTTAGCATGAGACATCAGGGTGGAGCACCGCTTCCAGCGGTGCAAACTGAAAGTGTCGTGGGAAACTGGGCTTCAGCCGCTGAGGCAGGGATCCTTACCTCAGGCGCTAAAGCGCGATTCTTGCTCTCGCGAGTCCGGTCTGTACGCCTGAAGGCGTATGCCACCCTAGTACACGCCGCCGTGTCCAGTGGCGTTCTCGGCGTTGACCCGCGAGGTAATCTCGTTGCGCACTTCCCACAATGTCCGATAGAGCGGATACTCCATGCGCTGCTTGAGCACCTCGACCGGCGTTCCCATCGTTCCAACAACACCGCCGCCGATGATGCGCTGCGCCAGCTTGAGATGCGCGTAGCGGAAGAGCTGGATCTGCTCATCGTAATCGAGCAGCTCCTCGGCAATCTCATGCAGCTCGAAGAACTCCGTGTGCCGCCGATACAACTCCTCCAATGTCAGACCCGCCTTGCTGACCCGCTCGAAGAACGCCTCGCCCAGCCGGGGCGCGATATGCAGCAGCGCGAGAAATCCGGGCGAGTCCAGCCCGCTGCCATGTCCCAGGCCGGCGCGGATAACGTGATACTCGTACGGCGTAATGGTCTCCAGAATCGCCAGCATGCGCAGCGGATGCACCAGCATCTTGTTGGCGCGCCGCAGCAGCCGCGCGGCGTTCTTGTAATCGCCTTCCAGAATGCACTGCCGCGCGCGATCCAGCTCCCAGGCTGCGCCTTTCATCAGCAGCTCCGACGCCTGATGCGTCACCTGAAAGGTCAACTCGTCGGGATGCAGCATCTCCTCGGGCGGCTTCTGCAGCGCCAGCAGCTCATCGGTGCGCAAGTAGCGCTCGTAATCGGAGGCTCCCTTGCCCGGCAGAATCGGCGTGCGCATGTCTTCAGTCATGAGCGTGGCTCCATTGCGGATCTCTCTCCGGCGGTACGATCTGTCCGTCGCGCATGTGAATGATGCGATCGCCGTAGGTCGCCGCCTCGGGATTGTGCGTGATCATCAGCACCGTTTGTCCCAGCTCCTGGTTGGATTGCCGCAGCATCTTCAGCACGATCTCCGAATTTTCCGAGTCGAGATTGCCAGTCGGCTCGTCGGCCAGCACGATCGCCGGTTCGTTGACCAGCGCTCGAGCCAGCGCCACACGCTGCTGCTCGCCGCCGCTCATCTCCGCCGGGCGGTGATCCAGACGCTTCTCGATTCCCAGCAGTTGCGTGATGCGCTGCACGCGCTCGCGTTGGGCGGCGCCATCCGGATGGCCTCCGATGTCGCGCGCGATTTCGATATTGCCTTCGGCCGTGAGCGTCGGCAGCAGGTTGAACTTCTGGAAGACGAACCCGATCTTGGAGCGTCGCAACCGCGTGCGATCGGAGTCTGACATGGCCGTGAAGTTGACGCCGTCGATGATGACGTGTCCGGTGTCGGCGTGCGTCAGGCCGCCGAGAATGTAGAAGAGCGTCGATTTGCCGCTGCCGGAGGGTCCGACGATGGTTACGAATTCACCCTTCGCGACCTGCAGCGATACCCCGCGCAAAGCCTGCACATCCACTTTGCCGATGCGATAGGTTTTGCGTACGTTCTCAGCCTCAATCATCCACGCCATGCGAATCTTCGATATTACACGAAAGCCGACCAGTGATGATCCGGTAGAGCCGGCCTTAGGCTGGCATCAAGACGGCCTCACGTTCTTCGCGCAGCAGTCGGATTCGCGTAGTCGAGCGACCCTGCTTTTCGGCGGAACATCCGACGTTGCGAATATAGGTGGCGAGCGGCAGGATCTTCACCGCGCCAATTTTAATCCGCTCAAGGGCTTCGCATTTGCTACATTGTGGGACATCAATAGCACCTGAAAGGTGTCTCCCATCCCGGCTGGGGAGATCAGATGCTTCAGCTGCAGCGCGACTTTGGCTCGCTCCTGTGGAAGTTGGCCATCCTGGAACGCATCGGCAAATTCCGTCTCTTCCCCGATACCGATTAGGAATTGCGATTGCGTAACTAACCCCAGCGCTTCCAGGCCGCAGTCCACGCCACGAGCCTGCAACGCAGTGAAGTTGACGTGCGCCGTGATGTCCTGCTCGCCAGGAGCCTCGTACGGCGAGCTGCTGGCCGTGTGCCGGCGATAGCACATGATGGTGTCGCGATGACGGCCGGCAAGCTGCTCCTCGCGCGTGTAACCGTAATCGATGAGGGCCAGAAACCCGCACCGGTCGCGGAATGCACTGGCGATGCGCTCCATCCAGCTCAGCGATAACAGCGGAGCCTCCACACGCTCACGGTCCTCGGGATGAACGCCGTAGCGATCGAGAAACTCGTTCTCCGCAGCCGACGGAGCGACAAACGTCTCCACGAACCGTCCGTTCTCATATCCGACCCGCACCGACCCACGATGGTCGATAACTTCAACCGGCAGCGCATCGAAGAACTCGTTACCGAAGACGATGATATTGCCGCCGGCCTGTCCCATTGCCGCTTCGGGCGAATCGAAGACCTCGCACCTTCCGTCGTCAATGTGCGGGCGCAGGCATGCACGCAATTTCTCGCGCAGGTGTTCGGATTGCTCAACCAGCAAGTAATGCACCGAGACAGAGAAATCCGGAAACTGCTTCGCCGACCAGTCCAGCACGTCGCGCGCGAACAGGCCTCGTCCTGGCCCGAGCTCGATCAAAGCAACACAAGCGGGTGAATTCATTTCGCGCCACATCTCTTCGAACTGCCGCGCCAGCAGCCTGCCGAACACCGCGTGCACGTCGCTGGAAGTGTAGAAATCTCCCGCCTTGCCAAACTGCTCGCGAGCCCGCGAGTAATAGCCAAGCTCCGGTTCGTAAAGGCACAGCTCCATATAGCGCGAGAAGGGAATCGGGCCGGCGCGAGCGATCTCATGCGCAATGCGATCGCGCAGGCTCGGCTCACCGGCTTCCGGAGCCGGCTTCACAGCTTGCCCTCGCGCTCCATCTGTTGATGTTCCCGGCGATGTTGCGGCGTGCGGAGGAACATCTCCACCAGGTAATCGTGCAGGCAGTCGAAAACCTGGCGTTGGAAGGTCCACTCGAATTGCGGATCGTCCAGGTCGCGCGGATGCAAGTCGAAGTAGTAGGTGTGCACCGGCGGATCGCTGAACCGGGGGCGAATGATGAATTCGACACCGTCGCCCTTGGCGCGCGCGTCGAATTCAACCAGCGGATGTTCGTACAGCCGCAGCTGTTGCTGGACGCGCTCCAGGCGAGAAGAAGTCACCGGGCGATTGTAGCAATTGAAAGCTGGAGCCGGCGTGATCACTGGACCGAGCTGCAAAACTTACTTGCGGAGATCGGCCTCGCGGTGGCGATGTTCTTTCAGGATGCAGCGGTCCATCACCACGAAGACGCCTGCCTGGCGCGCCTTTGCGGCAGCCTCTTCGTGAATGACGCCCTCCTGCATCCAGATGACGGGCGCCTTGATTTGGAGTGCCTGGTCAATGACAACCGGCACCGCTTCGGAGCGGCGAAACACATTCACGATGTCGACCTTGTCGGGAATGTCGAGCAGCGAAGCGTAGGCCGTCTCGCCTTCCCAGTCCGCGATATTGGGATTGACGGGAATGATGCGGTATCCCTGCGAGCGCATGTAGTGCGAGACGCCGTAGCTCGGCCGCAAGGGCGAATCGGTGAGGCCGACCACCGCGATCGTTTTTGCGGTCTTCAGTATCTCGGTGATGCGATCAGATTCGTCGCGAGACATGTTCTTCTTCAGATTATAGAGGTCCTTCGACTACGCTCGCCCTGCGGCTCGCTCCGCTCAGGATGACACCTATTTGCGAAACGCGAACGTCGGTTTGGCTGACAGCTGAGAGCCGACGGCCGACAGCTACCCCAGCGCCTGCTCCAGGTCCGCAATCAAATCCTCGACGTCCTCGATGCCGACGGATAACCGCACCATGCCATCGGTCAGCCCGATCGCCTTGCGGCCTTTCTGGCCGATGGCTGCGTGTGTCATCGTCGCCGGATGCGAAATCAGCGTCTCGACTCCGCCCAGCGACTCGCCCATCGTGCACAATCGCACGCGCTTCAACAGACGCTTCGCGTTGCCGAGCGAGCCGGTTTCGAAAGTGATCATCGAGCCGAAGCCCCACATCTGCCGGCACGCCAGTTCGTATTGCGGATGGCTCTTCAGTCCGGGATAAAACACCTGCTCGACCTTGGGATGTCCGCTGAGGAAGTCGGCCATCACGCGGCCGTTTTCGTCGTGCTGCTTCATGCGAACCGCCAGTGTCTTGGTGCCGCGCAACACCAACCAGCACTCGAACGGTGACATGATGGCGCCCGCGGCTTTCTGCACGAACGCCAGCTTCTCCGCCTGGTCTTTGGTTGTGCAGACCAGCACGCCGCCCAAACCATCGCTGTGGCCGTTGAGAAACTTCGTCGTCGAGTGCATCACCATGTCGGCGCCGAACTGGATCGGCTGCTGGAAATATGGCGACATGAAGGTGTTGTCAACCACGACCTCGCAGCCGCGCTTGTGCGCGATCTCGCTGACGGCCGCGATGTCGGTGAGGCCCATCAGCGGATTGGTCGGCGTTTCGATGTAGACGTAGCGGGTATTGCGGCGGATGGCGCGCTCGACATTATGCGGATCGGTCGAGTCAACATAGGTGAACTCGAGTCCGAAGTTCGCCATGATCTGATCGAACAGCCGCGGCACTCCGCCGTAGAGATTATTGGAGGCGACGATGTGATCGCCCGCCTTCATCAAATGGCAAACCGCACCGACGGCGGCCATGCCGCTGGCGAAAACACGCGATGCGATGCCGCCCTCGAGCGACGCGAGATTCTCTTCCAGTCGAGTGCGCGTAGGATTGCCGGCGCGCGAGTAGTCGTAGCCCTTCGTCTTGCCGAGCTCTTCCTGCGCGTAGGTCGAGGTCGCGAAGATAGGAGGAGCCACGGCTCCGGTAGATGGATCGGCTTCATTGCCGGCATGAATGGCGCGAGTGGAAAAACCAGGGAGAGTTTTCTTGTTCATACGAAAACCAAGTTAACCACAGAGACACAGAGGCACAGAGGTCTCAAGTCAAAGAACCCTTCTGCGGATGCCGTCTTTCAGGACTGGTACGTTGAAGTTGATTAAGAGACCTACTCGTAAGCCAGTTAGGCGGAGATAGGTCAGTAACTGCGCTTGATGGACTGGCAAGATACCTTCCACGGCCTTCAGTTCTACTACGACCTTATCCTCGACAATGAGGTCAATGCGATAGCCGCAGTCCAGCTTCACGTCTTTGTAGACAAGAGGTAATTCGACTTGCTTCCGGAACGCGAGGTTATTGAGTTCGAGCTGGCGACCCAGGCAGGCTTGGTACGCCGACTCCAGTAACCCAGGCCCGAGGGAGCGATGCACTTCGATAGCTGCCGAAATGATTTCTCCGGTGAGAGCCTGCTCGGCATCAACAGGCAACGGGGCTTTGCACGCAATTCGGGGCGCTGCACGCGTAACGGGAGCTCTCAAGTGGCGACCTCGCTTCCCCCACCTTGAGAACCTGGAAGCTCCACTCAGAATTCTAGACCTCTGTGTCTCTGCGTCTCTGTGGTTAATCAATGCTTTTCGTTGAAGTGGAAGATGTCCTTCGACAGATACCTTTCAGCCGAGTCAGGAATAATCGTCGCCACGCGCTTGCCTGGCCCCAATTTCTTCGCAATCCCAATTGCCGCGAAGACATTCGCTCCCGCGCTCGATCCTGCCAGCACACCTTCGAGCGCTGCCAGCTTCTTCACCATGTCGAAGGCATCGTGATCATTGACGGCTATGATCTCGTCGGCGAGCGAGCTGTCGAACGTCTTCGGGATAAAGCTGGCGCCGATGCCTTCCACTTCGTGCTCGCCGTGCGGGCCGCCGCCCAATACCGAGCCTTGTGTCTCAACCGCAATCGCCAGCGTCCTCGGATTGCGCTCTTTCAGGTGACGCGCAACGCCGGTGAAAGTGCCACCCGTGCCGCAGCCGATAACAATCGCATCGACCTGGCCGCCGAGCTGTTCATAGAACTCGCGCCCGGTAGTCTCATAGTGAAACTGCGGATTGTCCTGGTTTTCGAATTGGCCGGCGATGAAGGAATTGGGGGTGCGGGCAGCACGTTGCTTGATGTAATCGATGGCCTCCGACATGCCACCGGCGTGAGATGTGCGAATCACCTCCGCGCCCAGCGCCTCCATCAGCGTAACCTTTTCCTGCGAAAAGCCTTCCGGCACCGCGAGTACAGTCTTGTATCCGCGGCCAGTCGCGATTAGCGCCAGACCCACACCGGTATTGCCGGCGGTCGCTTCGAAGATGGTTGCGCCGGCCTTTAACCTGCCGTCGCGCTCCGCCTTGGTGATCATTCCAAGGGCAGCACGGTCCTTGATGCTGCCGCCAGGATTCAGATACTCGAGCTTGGCGTAGACGTCGGCGCCCCCCGCCGGCGAGAGCTTGCGCAGATGAAGAATAGGAGTCTTGCCGACCAGTTCCGTGATCTCTTCGGCGACGTGGAGAGAAGGCATTTCAGCAGTCTTCATGAGGGCTCTGAGAAGCAACCGACAAGGGTACGTGAAGCGGAATCGGGCGGTCAAACGTTGAGCGGATTATCACCCGGCTTAGTCAACCCAGGTCTCGAACAGCGAGCGAAGGGCGACCGCATGTTGGGAAGAAACGTGGACTCTACCGGACTGTGGCCTTGCCGGTAGCGGACACCGGAACCTGCTCGACGATCTCAATGCCGAAGCCTTCCAGGCCCGGCACTTTGCGCGGATGATTGGTGAGGATGCGGATGCGCTTGAGGTTCAGGTCGGAGAGAATCTGCGCGCCGATGCCGATTTCGCGCTGCGTCTTGCGCTGGCTTTCGGGCAGCGTCGGCAGGCGCTGTTCGTGATGGAACTGGATGGTCATGCGCTCGCCCAGCCGCTCCACCGAATAGCCCTTCGACGTGGAGTGCAGATAGACGAGCGCACCACGGCCTGCCTCGGCGATGCGGCGCATGGCCGCGTCGATCACGTTGCGGCACTCGCACCAGCTGGCGCCGAAGACATCGCCGACCAGGCAATGCGAATTCATGCGCACCAGCACCGGTTCGCCGCCGGCGTTTTCGACGTCGCCCTTCACCAGCGCGATGTGCGAGTCGCCATTGATCTCCGATTCGTAGGCGATCATGCGGAACTCGCCGTAGGC
>JASHXK010000124.1 GCA_030043575.1 Terriglobales bacterium | reverse complement strand
AACACAACGATGCGCGGGTGTGAAGTGAAGTCGCTTCAGTGGCGCGACGTTGACCTTATGGGGAGACTGCTAACCATCAACAAGAGCAAAACCGATGCGGGCGAGAGGGTGATCCCGTTAAACAGCACGGCTTATGCTGCCGTCCTCGAACTGCGAGATAGGGCTAAGAAGTTTGCTGGCCTAGAGCCTGACCATTTTGTATTTCCCGCGTGCGAGCACGAGCGCATCAAGCCAGCGGAACCGCAGAAGAGCTGGCGCACGGCTTGGCGACAGATGACTAGGGCTGTTGAGTGTCCGGGCTGCGGCAAGATACAGGTCCCTGGCGATGTCTGCCGGAACTCGAAGTGCAAGGCTGATATTCAAGCGTTGAAGAGTCCGACCGCTGGGCTGCGCTTCCACGATCTCAGGCACCACGCGATAACCGAACTGGCCGAATCCCAAGCGAGCGATCAGACGATTATGGCGATTGCTGGCCACGTCTCACACCGGATGCTCTCCCACTACTCACACGTGCGTCTGGAGGCCAAGAGAAGCGCGCTAGATGCCCTTTCTGGGGCTGTTCCCCATGACAAACAGCCGAAGGCTCCCAGTGTTGAGAATTCCAGTAGCGCGGAGGGGGGTTATGACACAACTCACGACACAAACGGCAACTTGCAAGGGAACGTACCAGCGGAAGTGATTGAAAAGATGGTAGGCACGAGGAGACTCGAACTCCTGACCTCTACCGTGTCAAGGTAGCGCTCTAACCAACTGAGCTACGCGCCTACAATCACTCACGAGTTTAACACGGGATGCGTGGGTACAATTCTGTTCCCACGACAGCAGAGGAGTGGAGGCCATCGCACGCTGCCGCGAACAGCCCCGACGATTGTCAGTCATTCGGGTTGAAGCTGTCCTGCAGCGCGTCCTCAATAGTGTACTGAATTACCCGCGAGTAATCGGCGTCGAGAAATTGCTGCAGCCGCGTGGTGTCCATAGTGTAGGAGCCGATCAGGTAGGGCATGGCCTCGGGCGGAATAGCGGAAATTCCGAATCGCCAGAGGAGCTGCAGTATCGTGCGAAAGATCGCGCGGCCGGGCACGCGCTTGATGGTGGCGTGGGCGATTTCTGCACAGCGCTGCAAAGTCAGCGATTCGCCGCGGCCGGCGACGTTCATGATGGTGACGGGCGGATCGGTGGCGGGACGATGCAAGAGCACCACCAGCAGCCGTGCCACATCGTCCACATGCACGAACTGAAAACGCTTCTCCAGATACCGTGCTCCCAGCGGAAGCATGAGTGGCAGCCGACGCGCTTGTGCGCGCATTCGCGCCGCCCGCTTGCTGTTGCCCAAGGCCGTTCCGCGCAGCACTCCGACCATGTAGTTCTGCATACTGGCGCCGGTGAAGATGTGGGGACGCAGAAGGTAGGTTCGGCAGTCACCCAGAGACTCGGCGCGATAGCGGACCACCTCATCGCATTCGCGCTTGTGAATCGCGTAGGGCAGAGTATGCGCGCGAAGGGGAGCATCTTCCTTTACTGCGCCCGGTGTCTCCGGTCCGTAGACGGCGACGCTGCTGGGAAAGATGAAGCGCCGGATGTCGCCGCCGGTCCGGTTTACCACACTGATTGCTTCCATCACGCGGGCGGTGCCGGCCACGTTGATTTGCCACATGCGTTCCACGTCGAGCACGCCGGTGCGTTGCGGATCGAGAACAAACGCCAGATGGATGACGGAGTCAGCGCCGGTCTGGCGCAGCAATTCGATGAGCTGACGGCCGCAAGCCTCGCGGCCCAGGTCCATCGGCTGGAAGTGCAGAGGTAAGGAGGTTTGTGGTGGGCGCAGGTCAACGCCCACCACACGAAAATCCGCGAGCCAAGGAAGCAGCCGGGTTCCCAGATTGCCCGAAATCCCCGTAACCAGGACAGTCCGGCTCGCCGGCATAATTACTGAGGCGGTGCTCCTGCGTTGCTGGCGGGAGGCGCATTGTTAGCAGGCGGCGGAGGTGCTGCCCCAGCTCCAGCCGGAGGTGCTGGCGGAGCTGCTGCGCCCGCCGGTCCCGTGCCCGCCGGGGGGGCTGCCGGAGGCATCGGTCGCGGTCCTGGACCTTGCATCGCACCCGGCCTCATCCCTGGCATTCCCGGGCGCATCCCCGGCATTGCCTGTTGCGGCGGCGGTTCAGGGCCGAAATAAGCGTCGTTGAGCTCCGGCTTTACCGCGGCTTGTATCTGCTGAAGCTTGTCCTGGTACATCTGCCGCTGGAGGGTGGTCTCGATGCTCGACTTCACCTCGCTCAAGGGAACCGTGCGAACCAACACCGCCTTGTAGATGTAGTATGCCGCGGCATCGTTGAGCGGCTGCGAGATCTCATCGGCCTTCATTTCGAAGACCAACTCGTGCGCCGGAGGAAGCGAACCCGGCCGGCGCGGTCCCAGATTCACGTCCGGCGAAGTGGTTGTGTAGCCGGCGTGTTCGTAGACTTCCTTTTCCAGCTTGGCCGGATCTTCGCCGGCGACCCAGCGCTCGCGGATTTTAACCGCGTACTCCTTCATCTCGGCGTCGCTGGGCTTGGCCTTATTGGGGCCCATCTGATTGATGGGGATACTAATTCTCTGCAGTGTGACTTCCGCGTACTTCTTAATGTTTTGGTTGTAGTAGTCCTGGATCTGCTGGTCGCTGGGATGCGCGTATTCTTCCATGTAATGCTGATTGAGGTTTTCAGCCAGGATCTGGGTCTTGGCAAAGGTCAAAATCTCCAAGAACTTGGGATCGTTTTCCAAACCCAAAGCGCGGGCGGCATCGGCGAGAACCAGCAGATCGGCGTACTTGGCGGCGAATCTGCGCTTTACGTCGGGTGGCACGGGCTTGTCGCCAGGCTGCAGCGCACCGGTAAGCTTCTCGAATTGCGCCCGCGTCACAGTTTTGACACAACCGGCCGGCGGGGTAGTACCGGCTTTTGGCGCACAGGCGCCTTTTAGAGTAATCACGGCTTCGGTCATGGGAACGTTGGTCGTCTTGGGCGCCGGAGCAGCGGCAGCTTTCTGTTCCATCGCGGGCGTCCCTGGATTCTGGCCTGCAGGCATGGCCGCCGGTGCCGGCGGAGCGCTTGGAGCAGCCGGTTGCTGTCCATAAACGATTGACGTGAGGGCACACGAAAGCGCGAGTGCCACTTTTGTGAAACGTAACATGAAGTGGTTGTCCTCCAGATAGTGCCGCCTGAGGGCGGTGCAGATGGATGCACAAAATCCTACCACATTGTGGGCAAAATACGGTACATCCCGCGCGGTTGGCGGATTGCCAGAGGAATGTGAATAATCGAAACGTATGACCGTGGCCGCCCGCACCGTCGCCATGCAGCGTGAAAAGAAGGCCGTCGCGTTGCATTCCATCGTTGCGGCCTTCGCTATTACGTCGCTGAAGGTGATCGTCGGCATAACCACGGGCAGCTTAGGCATATTGTCGGAAGCGGCACACTCAGGGCTCGATCTGATTGCAGCCGCGGTCACCTATTTTTCTGTCAGCGTCTCTGACAAGCCCGCCGATGCCGATCATCAATACGGTCACGGCAAGGTCGAGAGCTTCTCGGCGTTCGTCGAAACCGGACTACTGCTGCTGACCTGCGTTTGGATCGTCTACGAAGCCGGAAAGCGCCTGTTCTTTCACTCGGTAGAAATCGAGCCGACGGTCTGGGCGTTCGTGGTGATGGGCATTTCGATCGTGGTGGATTTCTGGCGCTCGCGCCGGCTGCGCCGCATCGCCGACAAGTACGACAGCCAGGCGCTGCAAGCCGACGCCCTGCACTTCAGCACCGACATCTGGTCCAGCTCGGTCGTCATTCTGGGATTGGCGCTGGTGCTGGTGGGACGAGCGTTCCAGCAGCCATGGCTGTTCAAAGCCGATCCGGTCGCGGCGCTGTTCGTGGCTTGCATCGTGGTCTACGTCAGCTCGCGGCTGGCGCGGCAGACGATCGATACCCTGCTCGACGCCGCTCCCAAAGGCATTCGTAATCGCATCATCGAAGAGGTCTATCGCGTCGACGGAGTACTCGCGGTGGATCGTGTGCGCATTCGCCGGGTGGGCAGCCGATACTTTGCGGACGTCTCAGTTGCCATGTCGCGCAACGTCACCTTTCAGAAGTCGGAGCAGGTTTCCAACGATGTTGCGGCGCGCATCCGTAGTCTGCTGCCCGACGCTGATGTGGTGGTGAATGCCGTATCCCGCGCCAGCCGCCAGGAGAGCCTCTTCGA
>JASHXK010000123.1 GCA_030043575.1 Terriglobales bacterium | reverse complement strand
TCGGCAGCGAGCACGCTCATTCCCTCGAGTGCCGCCAGAACTGCCTGCGAGGCGTTCTTCTGCATATCCAAAAGGATTGGCGCCTGATCTTGAGTGATGGTCCCGGCCGCGACACCCTGACCAATGGTGACCACCGTCTGCGCAATCTTTTCGAATTCCGCGGTAGCAAATGACTTGATCGCGGGCCATTTGCTTTGCAGGACTGTGGCCGCAGCGGCGGACATACTCTGCAGAACAGCTTCCACGTCAAGATCTGCCATGGTGATAGACCTCCGTCGCTATTGCTTCAGGGTGGGCGCCGTGGCCGGAGCTTCGTTGGCCTTCAGCGCGAGTTCGTAGGTGAGCAGGGACGTGAAGATCGGTTGGAAGCCGGCCCGCGCCACTTCAATCACTGTGCTGTTCAAACAACTGTTTCCGGCATTCTGCTGCAGGTTCTTAAGCTGAGCGAAGTTCTTCTGCAGCAATCCGACAATTTCCACAAGCTGCGTATTATGCGGTGAGGCCTGGGCGCGCGTCTGCATCACGGCCAGTTGTGCACTGCCCTTCTGGTAGAAATCCAAATTCTGCTGATACGTGCAGGCTGGCGCTTGCAGACTTTCCAGCTTAGTCAGATAAGTTTCCAGGTCCTGCTGGAAGCTGGTAGCTTTGTCGTCGAGAGTCTGGTCGTAGAACGGAGTCCACTTGACAGCGCAGCCGGCAGAAGCCGCCAGCAACACGGCCAAGACTAACAACAATGCTCGCCATCTGGTCACAACCCGGGACATTTCAGTGCTCCCTTGTAATCGGGGACAACCGCTACCGCTTCCAACGCAATTCCTATAGATCCATGTATTCGGGATGATAGTCCTTCCAGATTCCCGTGGCGGCGGAGATCTGGCGAACCGGCATATCTTCCGCGTGGCGGGCGGTGCGCACCCACTCCCACGCGCGCAGCATCTCCGATTTATCGAAATACCGTGTCTCGGCTTCCAGGATTGCCGCACCTGCGGTGACTATGGCTACGATCTCCTCCCACTTGTCGGCGCCCACAATGGCCATGCGCGCAATGTGTTCGGAGTGTTTCTGCAGGAAGCGCATCTCGTCCCAACGCGCCTTCCAGTCGGCGCCACGCATCTGCGAAAGGTCGGCGAGGATGCCGATGGGCTTGTGTTTGCGCTCGCGAATCAGGAACTCGATTTGCGGTTCGAAGGCTTTGATGTCCTCGTCCGTCATTCTGCCGATGACTTGAAATCCCAGTACTCCGCCTGAACTCTCCTTGAGTCGTTCGATCATTCCGTAAAGGCTCCTTTGGGTACGTTGCAGTATAACGTGGGCGCGGCGGCGGCTAACGTCGAGTAGCTACCTTGCTCTTGTCTACCGGCTGGAGCACGCCTTCTGGTGTGCATTAAGGCCAATAGTATGGGAGCGAGGCTTTACCCGCGGCGGTAGCTAGCTGTCGAACTTACCTCAACGGCTGAAGCTTTTCCTGGCCTGCAGCCATAAATACACGCTTGAAAGCGTGCTCCACCCAGCCTGATCGGCTCTAGAAATATCCCAAGGCCGGCCCAGCAGCCTACTGCTGTAGCGTGCGCTCCACGATGTCCTGGACATTCTTCGAGAGCCCGGCGCTGGATAGCCTGCGCAAGACATCATGCGCCTTGGATTGGCGGTCACTATCGAATCGCCGCCAGGGCTCGAATAGCTTGGCCAGTCGAGCCGCGACCATGGGATTGATGGGATCGATCTTCTTTATGCCATCACCCACGAACTCATACCCCGACCCGTCGGCAGCATGGAAGGCGCGGACGTTGCGCGCGCCGAAGGCGTCGTAAATAGAACGCGCACGATTGGGGTTCTTCAGCTCGAACAGATTGTGTTCCGTAAGCCTGCGCACGCGGGCAGCTGCGTCGGCGCGCGGTGCGACGGCCTGTACCGCAAACCACTTATCGACTGCGATCGGGATATGCTGCCACTGTTTGAGGAACTGATCGAGCGCCTGATCGAACAGCTCGCCTTCGAGCTGGGCAAGCGCCACCAGCGCGCCCATGCGCTCGGTCATGCTGCGAGCCCCTTCGAAGGCCTTCATGATCAAAGCGCCCTGCTCGGTTCCCAGCGACGCCAGCAGATCCAGCGCAGTATTGCGCAACGCACGTTTTGCGACATGATCCTGATCGGTCGAGGCGGGATCGGCGTCGGTCGCAGCTGCCAACTCCTCGAGGCGCTGCTTACTGGTCTCCGCAATTTTGCGCCGCAGAGAATTTCTTGCGTGGAAGAGTTTTTCGGGATCGGGCTTGTCGCCAAACTGAATGAGCCGGACCAGTGTGGGCAGACGCAATGCGACCGCCGTAAACGCGCGATCCTTGTCAGCGTGCTGCAGTTCGCGCGCCAGCGCGCCAGCAATCTGATCGATCGGCGGACCTGCATCGGGCGTGCCGGCGGCTTCGGCGAGGATCGCGGCGGTCATCAGATTCTGGCCGGCATCCCAGCGGGTGAAGGCATCGGGATCATGAGCCATCTGCACCACGCGCTCGCGAACGCCGAGTCCATCGTCGATCGCCACCGGGGCGCGAAAACCGCGCAGCACCGCCGGAATCGGCTCGCTCTCAACCTGCTCAAAAGTGAATCGTGTCGATTCGTTGTCCAGCACTAACTCGAATTCCGATTGCGGCGCTTTCGTATCTTTCAACTGCGCCGTCAGCTGACGCCCGTCGTGCGCGAGAAAACCTAGTTTCAGCGGAATTGGAAGCGGCTGCTTCTTGTCTTGGCCTGGCGTGGGCGGCGTCTTCTGGGAAACCGTCAGGTGGTAGCTTTTTTCGCTGGGATGGTAGTCGCCGCGCACCGTCACATGTGGCGTTCCCGCCTGCGTGTACCAGCGGAAGAAATCGGTGAGCTTGCGCTTGCTGACCTCGGCGAAGCACTCCACGAACTGCTCGACGGTCACCGCCTGGCCGTCCCATACTCGGAAGTACAGCCCCATGCCGCGGAAAAAATTTTCCTCGCCGATCAGCGCCCGCAGCGTGCGCACCAGCTCCGCGCCCTTGTTGTAGACCGTCGCAGTGTAGAAGTTCGTGATCTCGGTATAAGTGTCGGGACGCACGGCGTGGGCCAGCGGACCAGCGTCTTCGGCAAACTGGCGCTCGCGCAGGGCCTGCACATCTTTGATTCGCTTCACGGCGCGTGAGCGCTGATCGGCGGAGAATTCCGAATCGCGATAAACGGTCAGACCTTCCTTGAGACACAGCTGGAACCAGTTGCGCAGGGTGATGCGATTGCCGGTCCAGTTATGGAAGTACTCGTGGCCCACGACGCGCTCGATATCTTCGAAGTCGTCGTCGGTTGCGGTGTCGGGATCGGCCAGCAGGCGCGAAGAGTTGAAGATGTTGAGGCCCTTATTTTCCATCGCGCCGAAGTTGAAATCGCGCACGGCGACGATGTGGAACTCGCCAAGATCGTATTCGCGGCCGAAGACGCGCTCGTCCCAGACCATGGCGCGTTTCAACGCCTCCATCGCGAAGCGAGCCCGCTGTGCGTCGCCTTGATCGGTGTGAATGTGCAGCTTGACCCGGCGGCCGGAGGGCGTGGTGTGCTCGTCGCTGATGGTGTCGAACGAGCCGGCCACCAGCGCGAACAGATATGACGGCTTAAGATGCGGGTCCTTGTAGGTGGCATAGTGACGTCCGCCGGCGGCCTCGCCGCTGTCGAGCAGATCGCCATTGGAGAGCAAGGTGGGAAAGCGCGCCTTGTCCGCCTCCATGTGGACCTCGAAGCGCGAGAGCACGTCGGGACGGTCAAGCGAAAACGCAATGTGGCGGAAGCCCTCCGACTCGCATTGCGTGCAGAAGCGGCCGCCGGAGATGTAGAGGCCTTCGAGCGCGGTGTTGTCTTCCGGGCAGATGACGGTCTCGATCTCGAGCCTGAAGGTGGTTGCCAGCGGCGTCGCGATGATGAGGCGCTCCGGCTCTTGTTGATAACAATCTGCCGGGAGCGTCTCGCCGTTCAGGGCGATGCGTTCGATCTTCAGGCCGACGCCATCGAGGACGAGTGGCTGGCCGTTATCGATCAGCCGCCGCACGTTGTAGCGAGTGCGGACACGGGTTTCACGTGGATCGAGATTGAACGAAAGGTCAAGGTCAGTGGCAAAACTGCAGGGACGATAATCGGCAAGCCGCTTCACAGCGGCGTCTTGATCGGGCACGGGTCTCTCCGAGAAATATCAGAATACCAGCTTGGACGAGGGTAGAACGGCAGTGACGCGCGAGGGTTGTTGGAAATAAGTTTACCGGAACTCGAGCTGTCCGCGAATTCACAGAATGATTTCGATTCCGTGAAAGTTTTCGTAGAAGTCGAGCGACAGCTTTTGGCCGGGCAAGGGGTGAAAGTCCTGGCGCTTGAGCCACAAGCGAATTCGCTCCGCTTGCGCTTCGTTGCCGTTCCATAGCAGCGAGGCAATTCGCGTGCGGCTGCCGGGCGCAATCTCGAACGACAGCGTGCGATGACCGCGGAGGACTTCGATTCGAACTGGCTGGTTCTGTTTCACCGCCCACTTGAATCCGGCCGCGCTGAAGGGAAAGCCGTTCAAGCTGGTGATGACATCGCCCGGCGCGATGCCCGACCCACCTGCGGGACCGTCATCGGGAACGTCCGCGATGGTTGGGCTGATGGATTCGCGGAAGAGTAAGCCAAGATAAGGAATCGTTTCTACTTCGACGCGAAAACCCAGGCGAGTCAGCTGGTCTTTGAAGCTGAGATCGGAAGTGGTGGCGATCTCACGCCGCATCCGCTCTCCGACATCGCGGCTACGCTGGTCGAAAAAGGTAATGATGCCGTCGGTCGCGTAGCCGTCTGCGAGGCCAATGTAGCGGTCATAAAAGGCCGCGAAGGCGCGATCCAGCGAATCGTCGCGCAGGCGCAGCTCGGCGTCGATGTCGAAGGCGATGATCATGCCCTTGTCGTAGTAGTCGATCGAGTTGTTGCAGCGGCCGGAGTACCGGCGATGGTTGACGAAGGTAGCCAATGACGAATCGATGGCAGTCACGCGAGAGTACGCCGGAACAGCTGAAGTCTGGCGATAGAAATTGACCATCGAGCTGAAGAACTGCTCGGCGGAGTAGACACCAGTGCGGGTCAAAGCAAGGAATTCGTAGTATCGCGTGACGCCTTCGCCAACCCACAATCCCTCGCTATAACTTCCGTCTCGCAAATCGGGCTTGCCCAGCGGCGACGGCTTCAACCCGCAGACGTTCCAGGCGTGAAAAAGCTCGTGCGCGCACAAGCGCAGGGCGAAACTTGTCTTGGCGGGATCGACAAAGACGTCGGGCCCGAGACCACAAACGCTGCTGGTCGCGTGCTCCAGTCCCCAATGCGCGTTGGGACTGCACGACAGAATAAAGGTGTAGTCCGCGAAAGGAAATTTGCCGAAGACTTCGGCGAATTCTTCGGCGATCTTCGCGACTTCCTCGGCGAAGCGATCGGTTTCGGATTCGAAGCCCAGCGCGTGATCGAGGAAGACGAGATAAAAGGAAGTATCGCGCACTTTGCGAACTATGCGGTCGAATCGGCCGATGACGACCGGTGAATCCAGCAGCGTCAGATAGCTGGGATACTTCCACGTGCGCGTCCCTTCTGCGCGCGTCGCACCCGCGGGATGATGAATCGCCCATCCTGCGGGAAGGTTGTAGGTCACGGAGCATGGTCCAGTCCAGTCCGGCGGACGCAG
>JASHXK010000122.1 GCA_030043575.1 Terriglobales bacterium | reverse complement strand
CGACACGCTGGAGGCGAAGTTACTATCGCCGCCATAGCGCGCCGTAACGTTGTAGGTGCCGCCCGGCAGATTATCCAGGACCATGGAATAGCTTCCGTTGCTCAGGGTGGTCACCGGAACGGTATCGTTAGGAGCACCCGTGTTGTAGTTCACCGGCCAGCCGATGATGCCCTGGCTCACGATGAACGCCACGTTGCCGGTGGGCGTGCCGTTGCCAGAACCCGGCGAAACCGCGCCGCTCAAAGTGACTTGCGTGCCGTGATTGATCCCGCTGGTTTGCGAGAGGTTCAGAGTGGTGCTGGAGCTGTTGAAGACTACGCTGCTCCACTGGCTAGCCAGATTCGCGGCATTGGGCGAGCCCAGACCTGAGGCCAGGTCAAAGCCCGTACCAGCGTTGAAACCGATCTTGGCTGACGTCAATGTGGCTGAACAACTGGAGCCAGAGAGGCCGCAGATCAGGTTGTTCCCCATCGTGATGTCTTGGAACGCGCAATTCGATCCGGCTCCCGGAGGTCCGGACGAGTTGCAGTTGGTTTCGTTCTGCTGATTGGACAGGGTGTAGTAGATGTATCCCGGCATGCCTTGGCGTCCGCCGTTGGCCTGATTGATCAGGGCCTGGATGCCAGCCATGCTGGGTGCGGCGACGGATGTGCCACCGACAAGTCCGGCGTCGACCAATCCTCCCGAGCTGTTCAACTCGCAAATGCCTTCGCTACAGAAGAGCGTAGCGTCGTGGCCGGCGGCTGCATTCAAGGCAAGGTCGGGGTCTAAGCGATGCGGAACTCCGGAGATGAGCGGAGGCGGATCCTGCATCACGCCGGCCGTTGCCGACGCGGCGGCTCCTGAACCGCCACCACCGCTGAAGGCGATGGTCGGCGCTGAGGTGCAGCCGAATCCCTGATAGTGCGAGGTGTAGCCCGTGAAGCTGAGTCCCGTGACCTGTCCTCCGCTAATGGTCGCCGTCGCGGCAGGCTCAGCCGTGCATCCGCCGCCGCTGAAGGTGACGGTGGGTGCGGAGGTGTAACCGCTGCCCGGGTTAGTGATGGTGTAGCTGCTGACCCACAGGCCGGTAGCGCCGTTACCCAGGGTTAGAGCCGGGTCGGTTGAGTTATTGATCCCGGACCCTTGCTGCCACGAAGGCCGGAGGTAGTAAGCGCTGATACCGCCGCTACCCGACCACAAGTCGGTGAAATCGCCCGAGGGTTCGCCAGTCGGAGTGGGGCTGGCGACTCGGGATTCGTTCCACGGGTATTCGGGAATGTAGCCCAGAGCGGAACTTAGATAGGTGGTATTGTTGGTCGCGCTCCAATAGGTTGAATAGCCCGAGCCGCCGTCGCCATAGAATTCCGCACCGCCCACGGAAACGCTGTAGGGAGTGGACGCCTCGGCGCCAACCGCATAACCCAGAACTTCGTAGGTCTGAGTTCCCTGATCATCGCATCCGGCCGGGCCGCCGTCACCGGCAGCGACGAACACGCTGATGCCCTGTGCGGCCGCCTGCTCGAAGGCCTCAAGGTTGAAGGCATTTCCGCCCGTCCCTTCCACCTCTTCGCAAGAGCCGTAACTGATGCTCATGATATCGGCGAGATTGTTTTCAACGATGTATTCAATGGAGTTGGTGATGCCGTCAACCGTGAAGGTGGGCGTGCCGATCACGAACTTGACGGTGGCATAGGGCGCGACACCGCCGGAGATCTCGACGTCGAGATCGGATTCGCCATCGTCGCCCGGGTTAATTCCGTTGTCCATTCCGGCGTGAATAAAAGTCGGATCGTTAGGAGGCAGGTTGAACATCTGGCGATAAGTCTGCACATCGCTCAGCAGAATGTCGGAACGGCCCACGATCGCGATGGTCGATCCGGTACCGTTGATCCCGGCCGCCAGCAAAGGAGCGGTATTGTAGATGGTGGAGAAATCGGCGGGCGCGATGTAGTGAACGCTGCTGCTGGAAGTATAGTAAGGGCCTCCCAGCCTGAGGTATCTCGAGAGGTCATTCAGCCTCTGTTCACCAACCATATGGGTCTGGCGGAAGAAGTTGTGCAAGCCATCGACGCCGGAGATAACCGGCACCAGCGCCTCAGGGATAGAAATGTCTCGGTTGGCGGAGACGTGGGTTTCGCCGTTGACCAGGTAGCTGTGCATCTCGGTCTGGAAAGCTTCCTCAACCTGGCCGGAGGTGCCGCTGAACTGGATGACGCGCTTGCTCTTGGTGACGTTGTCTACCGTGAAGCCGTGCTTGGCGAGCCACTGGGTGACCTTCTGGATGTCCTCGTCATGAACGCCGAAGGTGCCGCCGAACTCTTCCGGCGTGACCCACTGATGAAAGTTGCGCGTCCGTTTATCCTGCTGTTCGTCGAGGACGCGGCGCAGCTCGCGCTCCTGCTCGGGACTCGACTGCAGCACGATACGCATGCCCTGCATCGGGGTAGCGGGATCGATGCGGCCCAAATCCTGCACATTTGCCGTAGCCCACGCATTGGCGATCACATGAGGCACGTGACCCGGAAGAACAACCCGTTTGCCGTCATTCACCGGCTTGGTTACACGCACCACGGGGTGCGCATTGGTGTTGATGTTCGCAGCTGACAGTCCCTGCGAGCATAAAAAAATCGCCAGAGAACACATGGCGACAAACAAACTTGTATAGAAGCGGCGGAAGGTGGTCATGAAGACTCCTCTGCTAATTGGTGTACGTATTGGTCAAACAAGCCCCAGTCGAGAAAACTTGTGGGCTACAGCAGGCCTTTGAAGGACTTAGAACCGGCGGAGTAGACGAAGCGGGGCTCTAAATCGACCCGACAATATCATCGTGCGGCGGATGTCGTGTCAAGGAAAAAAAGCCCAATGCCTTTGATCTACGACATTAGTGGTATTTGAGGGGTAGTGGTGCAACGCTGCCGAGAAGATGGGCTTAGTGTATTGGTAATTTCCCGGAGAGGATGACAATGTCCACACTTGGGCCATGCAGGATTCCGTGTAGTCAGTCCTTGTTACCTGCGATCATGCTCTGCTTCCTGGTTGCCGTGGGCTACTCGCAGGCCTCGCCCTCGCAAACCAAAGTACAGAAGCCAAGGAACGCCGCTGAATTTCCGGGAAAATCGATGGTTGAACGGATACAGTCGGCCATTCTGGACTGTGGGCCTGACCCCTGCGAAGTTTATGTGCCGGCAGGGAAGTATCCGTCCAGTCCGGTCTCCAGCTGGCAGACTCGCGATACAACCGGCAGCCGCATCGGCATCATTCTGCCCTCCAATATCGATCTGCGTGGCGCAGGCGCAGGACACACCGTCATCGAAGTACAACGCCAAGCAGGCGATCCTCCCGCCATCCTGTTCGCGAATACCTTGCAATCGGCACGCAACATACACATCCACGACATGAGTCTGGTGTGGAGCGATTCCGCCTCGTCCTTCAACTGGGTGTCGATTTTCATTTGCCATGCCTGTGAGCAGATAGAGCTGGATCATCTGACGCTGGAAGGCAACGCCAACAAGCTAGTCAACCTGCTGGATAATACGGGCTCCAGCATTCATGACAATCGCTTCGTGCTGCGTTCCACTGCCTACGGTCTCGGCGACAACGCGCTAACCTTCGCCCGCTTTGATCCGGCTATCCAGGTGAAGGGCGACGCCGGAGTGGTTCGCGACAATACCTTTACGGAGATTGGCGACTATGGCGCGTTTTCCATGATGGTGGTGAGTCAGTCCGGACTCTATGTGCACTCTAATGTCTTCGAAGCGCATCTTCCACCGCCGCAGTATGCCACCGGCATCGAGTCCGGCCAGGACAACCTTGGCCGTCTGCCGACCAATGTCAAGATCAGCGGCAACGTTCTCCACGGCGCCAGCATTGCGTACGGCGGGCTGGCCAGCTCGGAGATCAGCGGCAATTTCCTCGATCATGGCGACATCTACATCGCGCTGCAATCCGGCACTATGGATTCGGTCGCGTTCCTGACCATCGCCGATAACGAGCTGCACTTCGGCAGCATTGGCTTCAGTGGGCTGGAGCACACCTTTACCGGCCGATCGATCATCACTCGCAACCGGATCTTCGACGGCGGCATCGGCGCCGGCAACTCGCCAGTCATGCGCGACCTGGAAGTGAGCTACAACACGGTGCGCGATACGCGTGGCCGCGCCGGCATCCAATGCGATGGCTGTTCGGTGATTCGCGGAAACTTAGTGCGCGAAGTGGGGCAGGGTGGTCCCTCCGATCGCGTCCCCGGATATGCGATCTACGGCTCGCTGGTGGATGTGAGCGACAACCTCTACATCGACGAGCAGCACGAGTACGACGCAGGCACGGTGTGCAGCGTACCAACGCCCACCTCAACCACTTGCCTGACTTCGGGCAACAGCCGCTGGGTCATGCTGCGCGATGGCCAATGGGGATTCGGCTGGACCAACCGGGTGCTCTTCACCAGCAGCGGCAACCTGAATATTCGCGCCTTTGTGAATAGCAATCTGCTGGAGCTGGATGACGATTCGCCGGCGCTAGCTGCGGGAACGCACTACCAGCTCTATCGCACGACCTACGATGCTTTTCAGCTCAATCGTGCGGAGATTGAGCGCTTTGCTAATAATGTAGCGATCTCAACTACAGGTCCCTATCGCAACGCTGCCGTGGAGCAAACCGGCAATACAGTGGTGAAGAACCTGCGCGGTAATTTTTTCCGTCCCTACAACTGTGCCGGAAGCTGCACCGTCGATTATCGCAGTGACCTCACGGCGCCGGATGCCACGCCGCAAGCTAGTCACTGAATTAGTTCATTCGCGGTATCGAAGTGTTCCACCGGCGATAGTTCGCAGGATCGAGCCAGGACTTCCTGATAGACCTGGAGCATGCCTTCGGCCATAGTAGCCGAACTGAAGCGCTGTTCGACGCGCTCCCGGCCGGCCGCACCCATTTCGCTGCGCAGCTCGGGGTTGGCCAGCAAGTGTTGCAGTGCCGACGCCAACTCACGAACATTACTCGGGGCGACGCAGTATCCGGTCTTGCCATGCTGGTTCACCCACGACACTCCCGTCGGCAGGTCGGTGGAAACTACCGGCTTGCGGCAAGCCATGGCTTCCAGCTGCACCAGGCCAAACATCTCCTGGTTGGTGATCGACGGCAGCGCAAATACATCGCAGGCATGATAGTAGGCCGATAAGTCTCCATCCGAAACGTGGCCGAGGAAGACGACCCGATCGGCAATACCTAGTTCCATCGCCAGCCGCTTCAGGGATGTTTCCAAGGGACCGGTACCTACAATCCACAGCCGCGCCTTCATATGTTCCATGGCGCGAATCAGGAACTCCACTCCCTTGTAGTGGACCAGCCGTCCGACGAACAGCACTGTCGGCATTCCATCTTTCAAACCATCGACCTTCTTATCTCCAGCTTCGTTCAAATCGAATCTGGAGAGTTGAATGCCGAAGGGAACTACCCTGCACTTCTTGCGGTATCGCGGCACAAAGCCGGAAATATCGATATGTCGCGGCGTAGGCACCACAATGCAGTTGGCGCGCCGGTAGAAGGCATGCAGGAATTGGTGATAGACAGCACGCAACGGACCAGGCACGGGCCGGACTACGTCACTATGAAAATGCGCTACAACCGGAATATCGCTGGCGGCGAGCAGTCCCGACAATTCGGCCAGGGGATTGGCCAGATGCACGTGAATGATATCGGCGTCGAACTTGCGGGCCCACAGCGGATAGGTGGGCGACAGCGAACAGGAAAACACCTTTCCCGCGCTCGCCGTGCGGGTGACCGCGATCGGTCCCGCTTCATGTTGCGTGCGATAGCAGGTGTTGGCGACCAGCACGCGGAATTCAACCTCATGCGCCAGAGCCTCGCAGATGTTCTTAATCGCGGTCTCAATGCCGCCGACGACCGGAAAGTAGAACTTTCCGAGCTGCAAAACTTTCATGCCGCCGCCTCCTGGAGCTGGGAAGCAATTCTGTTGCACAGTACCTGATCAACCTGCCGGGCCAGTTTGGTGGAAACAAAGTTCTCGTGTATCCAGGCATGGCCCAGCTTGCCCATAAACCGGCGCAGGGATTCGTCGCGCGCCAAAGTGAGCATGTGAGCTGCCAGCTGTTCCGTGTCCAGCGGAGCGAACAGCAGACCCGTCTGTCCGTGCTGCACCAATTCCGCCGGACCCCAGCGATCGACCGCAATCACCGGAACGCCGCACGCCATCGCCTCCAGCATCGAACGTCCCAGTCCCTCGGGTCCGCGATTGGCTTGTACCAGAACGTCGAGCTGAGAAAGAACGGCAGGCACATCCTCGCGGAATCCGAGAAACCGCACGCGCTCGTTGAGCGAGGTTGCCGAACGGCGCTGAAGCGACTCCTCGTAGAGAAGTCCGGCTTCGGTGAAGTAGGGATTGTTGCCCACCACCACAAACACGGCGTTAGGAAGCTGTTTGGTCACCTTCTCCGCGGCCGTCAGGAAAATGTCGTGTCCCTTCAACGGCGTGATCGGGCCGACGATTCCAAACCAGACTTCACCCGGCCGCTTGTGCAGATCGGCGGCGGGGCTGACGGTAGGGTGAAAGCGGTTGAGATCGACAATGTTGTAGACCACCTGCGCCGGAAGCCTGGTGGAGACGAATTGCCGCAATTGCGAGAGCACATATTGCGAAATGCAAATCGCCTGATCGCAGCGGTACGAGAGCAGGCGGAGCAACTTGCGCGAAAGGACTCGGTCTTCGAATCCGTCGCGCACGTACCAGATCAGCGGAACGCCCTTGGGACGCCGTACCAGTGCGCCGGCGATGTGTGCCTTGACCGCGTTGGTGATGAAGGCTGCCGGAGCAATTACTGCCAGCAATTCCGACAACTGCCGCGTGAAGGACCGCAGATCCAGCGCCGCATGAAGCAGCTGATGCGGACCCGCACGCATCGCCGTTTCGCCGGTGCGCGCGATGGCTTCGGGCCAGGGGAGGATCCAGGTGCGCGCGCCGGCGCGCAAGGCGGCATCCTGCAGCGGGCCTTCGGCGGGAATCAGCAAGTGGAATTCGTAGCGGTCGCGCAGACGCGAGACCAGCTCGAGCAGGCTAAGCTCTGCTCCGCCGATTCCGCGGATGGCACACAACACCGCTACTCTAGGCAACGGCACATTCCACTCCTGTTCTTGCCTGCCAGTGCAACAGCACGAAAAGCGACCACACCTCGCTCCACGACTGCAGGCGATCGCCGCGCGCCAGGCCGGCCAGCAGCTGCCGTCCGTAGGCCGGATCGAGTGCCAGGGCCTCGTAAAGTTGCTGGTTGCGCAACGTCGTGGCGACGGTTTCGTGCAGCGCGGTTTGCATCCAGCGCTGCCAGGGGAAGGTGAAGCCCATCTTGCGGCGGCGCGAGACGCTGTTCTTGGTCAGCTCGCGCAGAATCTGCCAGGTGATGCGCTTGCCTTTGCCGTTCTCGAAGTGATGACGCGGCTCGATCGCCAGTGCGGTTCTGAGCAACGCCAGGTCGAGGAAGGGGACGCGTAGCTCGACCGAGTTCGCCATGCTGAAGACGTCAGCATCGCGTAGCAACTGATGGCGCATGTAGACCTGCAGCTCCAGCGCAGCCAGCTTCTGATAGTCGTTGGCGAGCGGATCGACATGCGGTTGCAAGCGCGCGCCCAAACTGCGGCGAACCTCGGGCGTCCAGCGGATACTGCGCTGAAGCAAGTAAGCCTCGGCGAGGTTTTGCAGGCGGCCGGCGTCGGCAGCCTTACGCCACTGGATCGGGTTCCTGCTGTCCAGCTTGGACATGACTCGCGCTGCCGGACGAAGCGCAGCGCCGTAGCGCAGCAACTGCGGCACCTTCGCGAACGTCGTGTAACCGCCGAACAACTCGTCGCCACCGACGCCGCTCAGCAGAACCTTCAACCCGAGCGACACTCCCACACGCGAGATGACATAGGTGTTGATCCCATCGACGGTCGGCTGATCCATCGCGGCGAGCGCGAGCGGCAGCAGTTCGCGCAGTTGCTCGGCGTTCAGGGTAACGACTTCGTGATGATGCGGCAGCTCGCGGGCGATCTGGCGCGCGTAGGGAAGCTCGGAAAACTCGTGCTCGGCGAAGGCGACGGTCAGCAGCGTGATCGGACTCTTCGCGCGCTCGGAGGCCAGCAGCGCGAGCAGACTGGAATCGACTCCGCCAGAGAGAAACACGCCGACGGGAACATCGCTGACCAGATGGGAGTCGACAGCCGCGGCCAGACGATCGCGAACGTCAGCAACGGCCTGCTGAAAATTCTGTGCGCCGTTCGTGCCGCGCTCCGCCGCGCTTTCGCTTATGCAGGATTGCAGCGACCAGTACTGGCGATCGACAATGTCGCCGTGCCGGCTGATGCGCAGTACATGCCCCGGCTCGAGCTCGCGAATCTCGCGATAGATCGTCTGCGGTCCAATCACCGCGCCAAACGCCAGGAACGAATCGATCGCGTCGCGATCCAAGGTCAGCGGACCGAGATTGGCGCGCTCCAGCGCCTTCACTTCGGAGGCGAATGCCAACCCCCGCGATCCGGTGTAAACGTACAACGGCTTGATGCCCAGCCGGTCGCGCCCCAGCAACAGGTTGCGCTCGCAGCCGTTCCAAAACGCGAAGGCAAACATACCGTCGAGCTTGTCCAGCGCAGCTTCGCCCCACTGTACCAGCGCGTGCAGCAACACCTCGCTATCGCCGGTGGTCGCGAACGACACGCCGAGTTCTTCGAGTTGCGCACGCAGCTCGCGGAAGTTGTAGATTTCGCCGTTGAAGATCAGCCACGATGCCGACACCGGATCTTGCATCGGCTGGCGCGCGCCGTCACTCAGGTCGAGGATGGAAAGCCGGGTGTGGCCGAGCACCAGGCTGTCGCCGAGTCCGATGCAGCCATCGGCATCGGGACCGCGATGGCGCGACGCGGCCATCATGCCGCGCACCGCGGCGCGAACCTGCTCAGGCCGTCCGTCGCTCCACACTCCCATGATTCCGCACATGCGCTACATCCCCTCTTTGCTGAGCCGCGATACCAGAAACGATCCCCACTGGCTGGTGTTCGTAAGAAATCGGCTGAAGGAATTGGGAATTGCCGAAACCATGCGGCTGCTGACTTCACCCAGGAAGCGGAACTCTTTCGGCACTTCGCCGGCGTGTCCCCAGTCGAAGAAGCAGAGGACGTCAACATTTTCGGGGCCGAGCAGATTTCCCAACGATGAGGCCAGGGTCGAGGTGTAGCGCGCGATACCGCCGCGGGTGAAGATGTCCGTCGCCAGGACGAGGACCTTCATCGCAGGTCTGTCGGCGAGGCGGGCAGGCATCCTGGATTGCTGCAGCTCAGAGCTGTATCGACCGGCCAGAATCGATTTCATGTCTACCTAGGTGCGCTCCAGACTCGGCCGCAGCCGGTGTGCATAGTGCGGTTCTTCCAGTCGCACCAGGGAAGTGGTCCAGGCGACGACGAGAAAAACCAGCAGGGTTTGAATGAATGTGGCGACGGAATTATCGAAATCGCGCTCTACCGACATGGCGCATTGAGTCATGACCAGCACGGTGATTGCGGCGCTGGCAAACACCGGCAGGTGCGCCTTCCATCCGTCCACCAGGCCGAGCAGCGTTCCCCACAGCAACGCTCCCAGCACGATGTAAGAAATTCCGCCGGCATCGTAGAGATCGCCGGGCATCGAGGGCGCAATCGAGGCGCCGCCGCCTTCGCGCATGGCCGGATCGTCGTAGGCCCAGATGCGCGTTCCGAAATTCATGCCTGCCCAGGCCCCGGCCTTGGCGCTGTAAACGGCGCGCGGCACCACGCCGCGCACGAGCGCCGAAGTCAGCACGGGGCGTCCGGAATGCGGCTCCAGCGCCGGCACCAGCGCGACCGTCAGCAGGAAAGAATCGAAGCCATGGAAGCGATGCACCGGCTCGCCCGAGGCCACGCTGATCCAGCCGGTGATTCCATCGCGCTGCATCTCACTGTTCAGCTCTTCCGGACGCACATTCTCCCACTTGACGCGCCGATAGGATTGCACCACGAAGCTCAGCAACAGCAGGCAGACCAGGCCGAGCGGCAGCAGTCGCGTCAGCCGCGGCCGCCTTCCGGCAAACAACGCGGCGGTCAGCGGGATGAGAACGATGGGCGCGAGATTTTCGCGATACGGGCTGACAATAGCGCGCACCAGCGCCGGCAGCAGCACGACCACCTGCAGCCCTCCGATCCGCCACACCGGACCGGGACGCCGGAAGTGGTCCCACCAGATGATCACCGCCGGCACCATGTAGAGCGTCGACAGCAACGCGACCGGCGTCAGAAGGGTGAGCGGCAATCGCCCGGTTTCGGTCAGGTAGAAGCCGATCGAAGCCAGCATCGCCACCGGCAGCGCGGCGCTGTAGGCGAATTCCGGACTGATCGAGCCGGCAACCGTCAGCGGCCCGGCGCCACGGCGGCGCTCGGCCAGAACATACGCGACCGTGACCAGCACCCAGAAGGCGCCGCTATAAAGCAGGGCGGTGTTGACGATGTCGGTAGACAGGGCTACCAGACGCGGCGTTCCGTTGCCCCACTCCACCGCGTTGTAGCAAAGCATGCAGAAGCGCAGTACGATGTCCACGCCGAAGGCGAGCCAGACGATGCCGTACAGCGATTGCAGAATTGCCGGCCATCCGTCGCGCTTCCAGTTGGGAATCAGCCGCAGCGATCCCAACCAGCACAGCGTGGTCACGGCCAGAATGATCCATGTGGTGAAGTCGGTACGTAGGCCAGCATATTCCGGCATAGACTATTCTTTCGTGCAGTGGCGCTGGCACAAAAGGCTGCGCTTCGACAGGGGGCCCGTCTTACCATGTTGCCAAGCAGCGATCAGACTTTCGAGATGCCCGCTACAATTCAACTGGGGAAGGACGAAGTTGAATCCGTACTACAGCGAATCGTAAGCGCCCGCCAAGTCTAGTCAGCGCGCTTCCGACTGGCCATCCCATGAAAGTCGTAGCTTGTGGGGCAGTATACGGGAGAGGCAAAGCTTTTTGAATACTTTTGGATCAGCCTTCACGGAAAATTCTAGCGGACGATCATTGACGATACCACTTGGCGACTGTGGCTTTGAGCCCCAAAAACCGAAACCCGGCCGCTAGACCGGGTTCCTTAACTTTCTATTCTAATTACATTATAGCATATTGAGCAGGGATTTTTGCGCGTTTTGCCAACTTTATATTTGCCGTATCTTCATGAGATTACGGCTTATTGTTGCGTTTTGCAATATTGACATGTAAAACTTGCATTCAAGCCAAGAATGGCTCTAAGGTGCCAACTAGTTCCGAGTTGGAACTCACTAAGCGGCTCCGCGCTGCGAGCTGATCGCGTACGCCATGCTCGCCGCACCGGCAAGGCAGGCA
>JASHXK010000008.1 GCA_030043575.1 Terriglobales bacterium | reverse complement strand
GAATGACATCGGAGGATCGCAAGTTCCTGAAGTCGCTCCGCATCAGCCTGGAAGACAGCGAGTAGGCAGTGCTAATGCAGAGCTTGACAGTCACACCCGCTCACAAAAGCCTGTGCTAAGATGCGACTTTCAAGTGTGGGTCGCACGTCCAGGAATCAGTTTCAGTTACGCAAGTCAGTCGCATTAGGGACATCGGCAGATGAGAGACACCCTGGGAGTCTTGCTGGCAGGGGGAGCAGGGGAACGCCTCTATCCCTTGACGCGGGATCGGGCCAAGCCAGCCGTCACGTTCGGCGGCATTTATCGCATCATCGATATCACTCTTTCCAACTGCATCAACTCTGACCTGCGCCGTATTTATATACTTACGCAATACAAAGCGCTCTCGCTCAATCGGCACATCCGCGAGGGATGGGGCAACATCGTCGGCCGCGAGCTGGGCGAATTTATCGAAATCCTGCCGCCCATGAAGCGCGTCAGCGAAAACTGGTACATGGGAACGGCCGACGCGGTCTATCAAAATATTTACTCCATCGGTTCCGAGCAACCGCGCCACGTGCTCATTTTGTCGGGCGATCACATCTACAAAATGAACTACGACCTGATGCTCCGCCAGCACAAGGATTCAGGTGCCGATGTGACGCTGGCGACAATCCTGGTCGACCCGTCGGAGACGAAGCATTTCGGCGTGGTGGAGATCGATCGTACCGGCCGTGTTGTGGGATTCCAGGAAAAGCCGCAGACCACTGATCTGCGTTCGCCGTATAACCCCCGCATGGTGTCAGCGTCGATGGGTATCTACCTATTCAATACCGACGTGTTGATCCCAGCTCTGCTCAAGGACGCCGAGGACGCCACTTCGCGGCATGATTTTGGACACAATGTGCTGCCGCGCATGGTCGACGACTACAAGGTCTATTCCTTCAACTTTATCGACGAGAACAAGAAAGAGGCGCTGTATTGGCGCGATGTGGGGACCCTGGAGGCGTACTACGAAGCCAACATGGATCTGGTCTCGGTCGCTCCGGTTTTCAACCTGTATGACAGCGCGTGGCCGATCCGAACCCACATGCGTCAGTACCCGCCCGCCAAATTCGTATTCAACGATCCGGGACGCACCGGCGAATCGCACGACTCGATAGTCTCTATGGGTTGCATCATCTCCGGCGGGGTGGTGCAAACCAGCGTTCTCTCGCCGGACGTTCGCGTGAACTCCTACGCCCACGTCGACACGAGTATCCTTTGTTCGCACGTGAATGTCGGCCGGCATTGCCGTGTCCGGCGAGCCATCATCGACCGCGACGTTCACATCCCGGAAGGAACCGTCATCGGCTACGACACCGAGGCTGACCGGCAAAAGTATCATGTTACCGACAGCGGCATCACCGTCGTGACGCGCGATTATTCACTCTTCGAAAATCCCATTACCGTTGACTACTTCACGTCAGAGTAGGGGCGAGACTAATCCAGCGAGCGAAGCAGGGCCGCTGCCTTCGTCGCGGGGCATTGTTGTAGTCCTGCTGGTACTGCTTTGGCTGTGCTTCCTGATCCGCGGGTGTTTTTATGCGGCTTTATTACCGGCGTGGGAAGGCTACGATGAGCCTTTTCACTTCTCCTTCATTGAGTATGTAGGCGCCCATCATCGATTGCCGCTGGCGACGACTCCGGTGTCGCACGAGGTACAGGCATCGCTCCACTTGCTGCCACTTTCCTGGGAGCAGCGGCTGCATCGGATGGACCCACCTCTCTACACCGAAGATAGCTACTGGCAATTGCCGGAGTCGGATCGCCGAGCGTTACAGCAGCAGCTTCGTTCGATTCCTCCCGAGTGGTACGCGCAGACTGGAACCGCTCCTGCGATGTACGAAGCGCAACAGGCCCCGCTTTACTACTGGATCATGTCGATCCCGCTGCGGCTTACCTGGCAATGGGGATTGGCGGCACAACTGATGTTGATCCGGATCCTCAGTGTGCTTCTTGCCTCGTTGTTAATACCGATCGCCTACATCGCTGCCAACCGTTTTTTCAATAGCCCGACCGCGGCCGTTGGTGTGGTGTCTGTAATCGTCTGCATGCCGGAGTTGATGATCGATGTCACTCGCGCAAGCAATGAAAGTCTCGCGGTCATCGTCTTCTCCTTTCTCACCCTGCTGTTGTTGATGGCGGTGCAGCCGGGCGGCTTCCGCTGGTTTGTCGGCGCGGGTATCGTTCTCGGAGTTGGACTGCTCACCAAAGCTTACTTTGTAGTAGCCATTCCCGCGTTTGTCCTGGTGGCCCTGGACTCCATCCGCAAGTGCGAGGGCGAGCGCAAGCGGGTGATGTGGCATGCCCTGTTGGGCCTTGCTTTGGCAGTTTTTCTAAGCTTTGGATGGTACTGGCGAAACCATGCGCTCACGGGTTCTTGGTCCGGTGAAGAAAACGACGTCGCGGCCGTCCACGGAGGCGTCGGTCACCTCATATCCGGCGCGCTCCAGGTTAACTGGATTGGTGGGGTCACCTCGGTTTTGGTCTCGCACATTTGGTTTGGAGGCTGGAGCTTTCTGAAATTGCCAAAGCCAATGTACCTGCTATTCGCTTTGGGGATGGCAGTAGTGGTGGCTGGTCTTGCGAAGCTCCTGCTCAAGGATCGATTACACAGCGGCAACCTGTTCGTTGCTCTCACGCTGTATGTCTTTTTTTGGATTGGCTTACTTTACGACATTCTCGTTGTCCGATTGGCTACCGGAGTGTCCGCATCCGATGGCTGGTATATGTACGCTGTCGTCCTGCCCGAGCTGTTGCTCGTTGCAGCCGCGCTATACGCACTTCTGCCTCAGCGTGGGCACTGGGCGATATTACCTTCCATTGCCGCCGCATTTGCCGCAATCGATGTCTACGGCGTGTATTCGCTGCTGATCCCTTACTATGCCGGGATCATCCGGCACACCGATGACATAGTGCGGCCTATGAGTTTCGTGCAGCTCGCGAATACCAGTCCCCATTTTGTTCTCGACCGACTGACCGCAAACCGGCCGGAAGTAGTCAGTCCATGGCTGCTGGCGGTCCTTGCACTCTTGTATTTCGCAGCCACTGTACTTCCCGTGGTGCTGGGGTATGTGGCTGGCGCCGGGGCTTTAGCGCCTGCGAAGGCTGAATCGTCGCAATAGGGCAGGCCTCTGCTGGTTTGGAATCGACGACCGCGTAGATGCTCATGGGCTGGGTAGCAGGCACTCCCTTTGCGTAGGCAGTAAATCCGATGAAGCTGGTATTCATGTAGGAATGGACGGCGCGGATGGTGGGACGCCAATCACCGGCTGCGCCAAGGCCTATGACCGTCCCATCCGCTACTACCACAATGTAGGACGGTGGTCTTCGGCGCGCGCAATTCCATCCCCAGCCTGCGATGCGAAGGTCTTGTCGGCCGTCCTTCCTGATCGTCGAAACGGTTTGTATCGCTCCTTGGCATTGGTCGGGTGCGATCTCGCGTGCGATTGTGCTCACAGGCGATCCGACACGCAGTTGATCGTTCTCCCCAAAGATCGACAGGTGGTTCTCGCGCATGAATGGAACAACGCTGAGCACGTAATCGCTGTCCGGAAAAGCGCGCTGAATCTGCTCGCGATCATCCACGCCGGAAACCAGTGCGGCCGCCACCGCTCGCTGTTGGAACGCATGCTCGCGCGCATCGCGCAGGGGAAAGCGCACCAGATCTGCTCCACGTAGGAACACAAGCACCAACAGCATTTGCATTGCCAGCAGCGGTATACGACCGTGTCCGCCAATCGAGGTCGCGAGCAGCAAACAGGCAAGGCACAGCCAGAACAAAAGCGCGATGGTTTGGTATCGCGGCGCAAACGCCTGACTGTTACCGGAAACAACTCGGCCCAATGCAGTGAGGAATGCGGTGCCCATACAAAACAGAAGTATGAGGACGAGCTGCAGGGCGAAAGGATCGGCCGTGGTCTGGAAGCGAGGCAGCCGCAAGACCAGGACTACCGCGAGCGCCAACCCGATGAAGCCTGTGACCAGCGCGACCTGGAGATTGTGGTGCGTCCAACTGCTGCCGTAGCCCCAGGTGCTTCCAAAATAGACGGCAATATACTGAACGATCTTGATCGGCGAACGAAGAGACGCTGCGGGATCGGAGTTCTGCGCTGGACGAAAGTAGTTGTGAAAGTAAAGTGCGGTGCTGACAAGAGCGGTTACCAGATATGTCGACGCCACCTTGTAACTCAGCTTCAACAGCAAAGCTGCCACAAACAGCAAGGAAAACAGCAGAAGTCCATTTGCCAGTGAAAGCAAGCCACCGAGAGCTGCGAGCACAGAAAGCGCCACAAATTCCCAATGGCGCGACTGCGATTCCGATTGCGCACTCCGCCAGTAGAGAAGCAGTGCTACGAATGACAGTGTTGCGAACAATCCAGACAGCACGAAGCAGGTCTGAAAGCCCCAAGTGAGATTCTCCCACTGCGTCGGAGAGAACAAACAGAATGCAGCCAGGCCAGTGGCGGTACACCATACGTTACCGCGCCAGGCTCCGAGCGATCGCATGCTCCAGCTCAGCAGCCACAGATGCAGGAGTTGAATAATGAAGAGCGCGGCCAGTAACAGCTTCTGGTTTGCGTGGAATAGTCGAAGGTCAAGCGCCAGAAACAGCTTCGGTATTACCAGTCGATGTTCGTTGTGCTGCTGCCAGAGCCATTTCAGCGAGAAAAGATTTTCGCCACGCGCTGCCGCAAAGATTTGCGTCCAGCCGTCGGACCAGGGAAGACTGGTGTAACAAACCACCACCATGTAGAGGGCGATTCCGACCGTGACCCAGCCGCCGAGAAAGACGAGGTACGAGAGAACAGAGATGGCGCGCTCTTGTAATGCATTTCTAGACTCGGCCACAAGATGTTCGCCGGTCACTCGCTGATCATCCGCGACTTTGCGGCAATCGCTCCGATGCACCACAACAGCGCATCTTCCACGTGCTCGCGAAGAAAATGGCTGGTGAAGATGTCTTCCAACTGTTTGCCTTCAGTCAGGCGCGCGGTCAGCTCAGTCAATAGACCCTGATATCGATCCGGCATGTGCAGTCTTGTAGCCCGCACCAGGTCGTCAAGAATCAGTAAACAATCAAGTACCACAGCGTCAGAGTCGACACTTTGCGAGTTCACCAGGTGTAGCGCCTCAGCGAGGTCACAGAAAGTTTCTACTTCCATGGGAGGCGGAGCGAGCTTGGCCAGCTCTGCGTCAAGCGCAAGCGTCTTTGCCGCAAGTTCCGGATGAGTGAAAAATAACAGTCGGCCGCTTGCCGTGATGGGGCGCTCGTTCTCGCCACCAACCGACAGCAAGGTGTAGAACTCCGGACCGTCATGCTCGCCGTCCAGGCGAAAGCCAACCAGCACTAGCTCCTGGTGCGGCTGCTCCTGCGACGGCAGAACGGGAAGCAGGGACATGCGGCAATAGTACATCGGGGGGAACCGGCGCGAAAGCGGATTGCCGTTTGACGGCGCGACTTGCTGTCAAATTCTGCGTTCTTAATTACAGATGGGGAGGCAAAGTCAGAGTGAAAAAATCTGTAGTCGCGATCGCATTTGGCGCTCTGTTGGCAGTTGGGATGAGTCAGGCTCAGACGGTGGTCAGGATCGGACCGCCGCCACCCGCACCGCGGCAAGTCATTCCAGTCGCTCCTGGTCCCCGCTATATCTGGGTGCCGGGCTATTATCGTTATAATGGCCGCGCTTATGCGTGGGTGCCAGGTCGATATGCAATTCCTCCGTATCATTACAGGGCGTGGGTTCCAGGGCGCTGGGTGCCGCGCAGTGGAGGCTATGTGTGGGTCCGGGGATACTGGAGGTAGCTAAGCGGGGAGGCTGTTCGTGCCAAAGTCGCGCGCAGCCGAGTGCGTTCCGATTTTCCCGCAACTGGTGGCCAGATTTATCATCTACTCAGCAGGTATCGGGAAAATCTGAGCACGTATGGGAAACACCTTTAAGACGGCATTGCTCCTGACCGCTTTGACACTCTTTCTGCTGTTCATGGGGCAGATCTTTGGCGGTGAGCGCGGACTTGTGATCGCCTTTGGCTTCGCCATCGTCATGAACTTTATCTCGTACTTCTGGAGCGACAAGATTGCGCTCAAGATGTATCGCGCCCAGCCCGTCACGCGCGAGCAGTTGCCGCGCGCCTATGAGGTTGTCGAGCGGCTTACGCAGAAGATGGGCATTCCCATGCCCAAGATGTATGTGATCCCCGCCGAGTCGCCCAACGCGTTTGCCAC
>JASHXK010000121.1 GCA_030043575.1 Terriglobales bacterium | reverse complement strand
CGTGATTCCGCCAACCGAGCTACTGTGGCTGGCGCGCGACATTCCGAAGGAGTATCTGGTCACGGCTCTGGTGAGTCCTGCCATCGGCCACGTGGAAGTGGGCACCCAAGTCAGCTTGCGCGACAAGCTTGCGCTTGTACACTGGATGGCGCAGATGATTCGCACCGCTCGCACCACCGAAGCTGGCAAGGGGCCGGTCTTGCCGGCGGGGTGATTAGTAGAGCGGCCCCTCGCGGGCTGAAGCCCGCTCGCGAGGAAAAAATAGACGCCCGAATCGGCACGACTAAAGTCGTGCCCTGACACAAAACCTCAACCCGCGGGTAAACAAATGCCGCCCTCCGGGCTTTCGGAACATGGTAACCCTGTCAGACATCCAACTCGCGCAGCAACGCATTCGCGGCATCGCCGTGCGCACGCCGCTGATCGCCTACTTTCCGCCGGCGACAGAATCCGAGCCGCCACGCGGCCAGCTCTTCCTTAAGCCCGAGAGCCTGCAACCTATCGGCTCATTCAAGCTGCGCGGCGCCTATAACAAAATCGCCTCGCTCACCAACGACGAGCGCCGTCGAGGCGTCATCTCGTACTCCAGCGGCAATCACGCGCAGGGCGTCGCCTATGCTGCGCGCGCTCTCGGCGTGAAGGCCGTCATCGTGATGCCGCGCAACGCGCCCAAGCTGAAGGTCGACAGCACCGCAGCGCTGGGCGCCGAGATCATCACCGTCGGTCCAGCTTCCACCGAGCGCATGCAGCGCGCCGAAAAGCTTTCGCGGCAGCACGGCTACGTAATCGTTCCGCCCTACAACGACGAGCAGATCATCGCCGGCCAGGGCACCGTCGGCCTCGAAATCCTCGAAGACTTGCCCGACGCTGACCTGGTGCTCGTCCCTTGCGGCGGCGGCGGACTGATCAGTGGCGTGTCGTCGGCCATCAAGCTCAGCGGCTCCCACGCTCAGATCGTCGGCGTCGAACCCGAGCTCGCCAACGACGCGCAGCAAAGTTTTGGCAGCAGCAAGATCGTCGAACTGCCCGCCGAGCGCGTCTCCTTGACCCTGGCCGACGGCTTGCGGACGCAGTCTATCGGGCCGATTAACTTCGAGCACATTCGCCGCTTCGTTGACAACATCATCACCGTCACCGAAGATGAAATCCGAGCAGCCATGCGAACGATGGCCACCAGCGCGCGCCTCGTCGCCGAGCCCAGCGGCGCCGTGACCTTTGCGGCCTGGCTCTTTCATGCGAAGGAATTGCCCGAAGCCAGGAAGACCGTCGCCATCGTCAGCGGCGGCAATGTCGATCCGCAACTGCTGGCGCAGGTGCTGCGTGAGGAACCGACACCTGCCGCCTCCTAGCCTGGAAGGCACAAGTGGTTTAGAACCAACGTGTCATTACGGGTGGACATTGGCCATCGTCCCGAAGCAGGTATTGCGAATCTCTTTTCCAGGCCCGCGCAGCGTGTTCTTTTCGTACCCCGACAGCACAACATCCGGCGAATAGTTCACCCACTGGCATACAGTCTTGCCGATCGTGGTGAAGCTCTGGATCTCGGCGTAGGGTGGTACGTTCATCTCGCCAAACGACCAGTCCTGCGTGCGCAGCACCAGATGCCCAGAGACGTTCTTCACGTAGGGCTGAACCTCCGGTGGCAGTTGGTCCTTTACCTTTTGGCTCATCAGGACCTGGGCCTCGGTGAGGTTCGCGGTGTAGAGACACAGCGACAAATCGGAGGGCCACAATCCAACAAAGCTGAGCGAGGGCAACACACCGAGGAGGACCAGTACGACCTTCTGATAGACGAAGCGGTTTCGCCACACGATGTCACCAAACGTCACATCGGTTTTGGTGAACAGCAGCAGAATGAGCGCGATCATCACCACATTCCACGGCCAAACCACGCTGTTCCAGTTCAGCCCCAGCGGCCCGAAGCTGTACAGAATGAACAGGTGCATGATGATGCCGTTGACGACGCCGATCTTGCGGAAGCGCCGCGACAGCAGGCACAACCCGATGCTGACCTCGATGAACGGCGTGATCCGTACGATGTAATGCAACGCGGGGATCTGGAAGTGCAGCGTCCCCAACACCCACGGCATTCCTTCGGCGAAGAAGCGGGTGTTCAGCTTCTGAAAGCCGCTATAGAAGTACGTGCAGCCCATGATCAGCCGGCAGATGTTCAAGGCGTCGCGCTCGCCGATGACGTCACCCGGGTTGCACGAAAAGCAGCCCAGCGCGATCAGCATCAGCCAGTACTGATACGCCCATGGCTGCCAGCGTGTCTGGTCAAACAGCGAGTAGATGGCGAACAAGACGACAAAGGTCAGGGTGTACTTGCGCGGGCGCGCGGCGAAGGCGACACCGGCCAGCAGGGCGAGCAATATGCCGAAGCAAACATAGTCCAATGGAAGCGGAATGCGCGGTAGCCAATGGAAGACCGGAACCAGCGGATAGAATCGCGTGCTGACCCACAGCTTGGGCGAGAGCAGAATGCTGGCCAGGAACCCGACTACCACGGTTGTCTTGACGCGAAGCAGCGTGCGGTCGGCAACCAGTTGTAGGTTTCCGGCTGTCGAAACCGGCCCGGCGTTCACGGAGTCTGTCTCCGTTGCCAACGCCGGTTGTAGGTTCGGGGTCGCTCCCATGTTGCTCTGGCCTCGCGGCTGCGCCTCGTTCGTGTAGCCGAAAGCATAGGGCTACCTTGGCTGGTTGAAATCGTCAGGAGATTACAGTCAGAGATCGCTTATCCCGCGAAAGCGCGCCCATTCTACACTGCCGCGGGATTTGAAGTATAGGCCGGCGAGCCGGGTCGAGGATGCATTTATTGACAGATCGACGGACGCAGATCCTCATTGCAGCTGGCACCGCTTCCCTGCCAACGCAAACCCGCAATCCGCCATCTAACCTCACTGGTTACGGGTCGGTGTGCAAGGCCGTGCTGTGAATCGTGCCTTTACTGACCCCGAGCCACTGCTGCTCGGAGGCGCAATGTCCTGTTCCCGGCGCTTAGTCCTAATGTCCCTGCTCGTGTCCGCGCTCGCACTTTCAGCCAGCGCCGATGACCACGATGTTCGCATCAGCATTCCCAAGCGCACCAAGCCTACGCCGGTGCAGAAGCTCAACCAGGACGGCGTAAAAGAAGTCCAGAAGCACGACTACAAGCGTGCCAAGGCTCTGTTCTACAGGGCGTATCTCATCGATCCCAACGATCCGTTCACGCTAAACAACCTCGGCTATATCGCCGAGCTGGAAGGCCAGGCCGACCGCGCTCAGCGTTATTACGATCTGGCGCAGGCACAGGGTTCCGACGCCGTTGTCTACAAGTCGAGCGAGCGCGCCGCGATCGGCAAGCCTGTCGGTGAGATTGCCGGCATGGCCGCCGACAGCAAGATGCAAGTCAATCGAATCAATGTATATGCGATTGGATTGCTGCAGAAGGATCAAGCGCCGGAAGCCGACCTCGCGCTGCAAAAGGCGTTGCAGCTCGATCCAACGAATCCGTTCACGCTGAACAATCTTGGCTACGCGCGCGAGAAAGAAGGCGAACTCGAGGACGCTTACAAGTATTACTCGCAGGCCGCCAATCAGCACTCCGACACGCCGATCGTGGTCACGGTCAACAAGGCGTGGCGCGGCAAGGGCATCAGCCAGATCGCCGAAGGCAATGCCAACAAGGTTCGCAGCCTGATGGACCACGAGCAGAGCGTGACCGCGCAGGTCGCGCGGCTCAACACGCGCGGTGTCGCAGCCATCAATCGCAATGATTACAAGCTGGCGCGCCAGTACTTCGAGAAGGCCTACGAGCTGGACAAACGCAATGCCTTCGCGCTGAACAATATGGGCTACCTCGCGGAAATGGACGGCGACAAGGAGACTGCCGACTACTACTATGACAAAGCCCGGGGTGCCGACCAGTCGAGCATGAAGGTCGCCTACGCCTCCCGCAAAGATGTGGAAGGCATGAAGCTCTCGGCCGTCGCCGGCGACAGTGATGATGCCGTCAATAAAGCCACCGAAGAGCAGGCTGCTCTACGCCGCGCCGAAGGTGGTCCGGTTGTATTGCGCTATCGCAACAATCAGCCGGTGCTGGAACCTGCGGTTACGCCTAAGCCGCTGCCGGAAAATCCTCGGCCTGCAGAAACAGCGCCCGAACCAAGCGACAACCACCTGTTACAACCGTTGCCCGAAAACGAGCAGCCGCCGGCCGCCCAGCCCGGAAATCCGGCTCCCTCGCCCAATAGCAACGCTCAACCTGCTGCGCAGCCTCCGCAGGGTGAGGCCCCAGCCAACAACGGCGGCGGATTGCTGATGCCGCTGCCCGACAATCAGCAGCCTCCCGCGGCCCAACAGCCCAACAAATCGGCCCCACTGCCGCAGCAGAACCAGTACACCGTCCCGCATCCGCCACAATCGCAATCCCAGCCGCAGCAGCCAGTGGTTCATCGTCCGCCGCAGTCCGAGGACCAGACACCGGCTAACTCCAATGGTGGCTTGCTGATGCCGCTACCGGACGACCAGCAGCCTCCGGTTGCCAAGCAACCACAGCAGTAACGGCGACAACGCCATTCGCTTATCGCTTTTCGTCAGAGAGTGCCTCTTAGGGCGGGTGTTTCAAGCTGGCACTTTTTTTGGCCTAAGCTCGGGCGGATTGCCTGAATCCTCGCTTCTCGCTGGAGACTGTATCTTTAGGACTTCCAGCCTCCAGCGAAGAGCAAATGGCAAATAGCTTGCCGCCAGCCGGCAACCGGTAATCAGGCTAACTCCCTACCACTTAGGTAATATCCTTCAGAAAATTGTTGACACATTAGGACTAGGGTGGGACACTTCGCGGAGAGCGAAACGGTGAAAACTAGCACCCTTCAGTGTCCACTTCACTTCTGAAGCGGCTCACCGACGCCTATTGACGGGCAATCCCCCGAAAGGATGACATCCAAATGGCTGGCCGAGTCCTTGCATTCTGTTCCGTAATCGCGATCCTGGCTCTCGCCCTAGGTTGCAGCCAGAACGCCCAACTGACTTCGATAGCGGTCACGCCCTCGATGGTAACCATCCCCAGCGCAGGGCAGACGGCCCAGTTCACGGCCACAGGTACATTTTCAAACTCGAAGAATGGTAAGGACTACCAGGAAAACCTCACGACTCAGGTGGTGTGGTCTTCCAGCAACACGGCCACTGTCACCATCAATTCCTCTGGATTGGCGACCGGCGTTGCTGCGGGCTCGGCCACGATTACGGCAACTGGTGGCAATGGCGGCCTTACATCCACTGCAGCCGTGACAGTCACTGCCGGACAAAACGGCGGGAACACATTGCTTTCGATAACGGTTATTCCCGCAACGGCATACGCCGCTAGCACAGGCGAGACCGCCCAGTTCATCGCCATTGGCAACTACAGTGGTGTGCCGTCGACGCAGGATCTGACCGATCAAGTTACGTGGTCGTCCAGCGACACGCAGGACGCGACCATTAACTCGACCGGACTGGCAACTGTCGTCGGAGACTGCGCTACCTTCCAGCAAACTACGATCACCGCACTTGCCCCCGCCAGCAGCGGAACGTCCGTCGCGGGAACGGGTATCCTACAGCCTGCCCCAGCGTGCGGCACGAATAACCTGCCCTCTCTGGCTGTCGCCCTCGTTGGCCAAGGAGCCGGGACGGTTACCAGTTCACCCGGCGGGATCGACTGCGGATCCAGCAACGGCAGCAACGGCTGCACAGGCTACTTCCAGTTGGGTGCTAACGTCACTCTGACCGCCGCCCCGAGCAACGGCTCCATTTTCGGCGGATTTTCCGCCAATTGCATGCCCGTTGTTCCGGATCCCAGCGGCTGTCCGTCAAGTTCACGAGAGTCCGGCGTGACGTCCTGTACCTGCTCGGTAACTATGGTCAACAACCAAAATGTTGGCGCAATCTTTAACTTGCCCCAGTAGCATAGCTGGGGTGGTGTCGGCGCGAGCTTTCAACCCCGCGTCGCAATTATCAGCGAGAGTCGGCGACAACGGCCAGCAGCAATGCTGGCCGTTTTTCTTTGGCAGTAGGAATTAGCCCTGCTTGGAAGCGTCAAGGCCCGCCGCGTGGCGCCTGGCTGGTACAAAAACCGTTGAGGACATCCCGAGAGCGCAGCTTACGATAAGCCATTTGTTTCCAGTCGATTGCACCAGCATTCGGTACCTAAACCGGCGTGCAAGGCCGTAACTCGCGCATTCTGGCGCTGGTCGGCTGAAGCACACTTTTCCCAAAATAGCAAGCAGAAACGCAGAATTCCCGGTTTGTGGGGTTGACGGCGTCTTCTTCCCGTCAATAGACTTTAACTTCCCTGTCAGGAGGAACCAACCTAAACGATGAGAGGTGTTTAAATGTTACGAGTACTCAGCCCAGTGGCGGCGACGTTAGTACTCGCCACCGCCCTGAGCGCAGCACCCGGTAATAGCACACCGGATTCGCGAAAAGGGACCCCAGGACAGACCCAGGAAAGCAAGCCAACCCACACCCGTAAACCTCAGGTGGGGAAGGCTTCGTGGTACGGCCGCATCTTCCAGTCCCACAAGACTGCCAGCGGCGAGCTGTACGACATGAATCAATTTACCGCTGCCCACCGGACTTTGCCGATTGGCTCCTGGGTCAAGGTCACAGACTTAAAGACAGATCGGTCGGTCGTCGTCCGTATCAACGATCGCGGACCCGTCGCCCGCAACCGCATCATCGACCTGTCCTATGGCGCAGCTAAGATGCTCTCCATGAAGGGAGTAGACCAGGTTCGCCTAGACGTTCTCCAGACCCCGGAAATCGCGGAGAATTTAGGCCCGCAGTAATTTCTCATAATTGTCATCCCGAGCAAGCCTGATTTGCGCCGCGAGGGATCTGGGCGCGCCGATTCGTGCCGAGGCGGCGTCCCCAGGAGACGCCGCCTTTGCGTCTTCTGGCGTGCTGGATGCACGAAAGGCGCGCATCCCTGTCCAAACTCATTCTGAACGGCCCGTTCCGGCATCCTGAGTTAAACTGGGAGCCGATGCTACCCAAAGATCGGCTGATCGTGGCGCTGGACGTCTCCAGCGCCGCCAAGGCTCAGCGCATCGTCCAGACCATCGGCGATGCCGCCGGCACCTACAAGATCGGCAAACAGCTCTTCACCGCCGAAGGGCCGCAGATCGTCCGCGATCTCGTCGCCTCCGGCCGCAAAGTCTTCCTGGACCTCAAGTTCCACGACATCCCCAACACTGTCGCTGCCGCCGTGCGTTGTGCCAGCGAGCTTGGCGTCTCCATGCTTACCGTTCACGCCTCTGGCGGGAGCAAGATGCTGAAGGCCGCTGCAGAAGCTGCAGCGCAATCGTCCGCCAAGCCACTCGTTTTGGCAGTCACCGTCCTGACCAGCCTGACCGACGAGGATCTGCAGGAAATCGGCGTCCAAGGAACCGCTCTCAGCCAAGCGCTCCGCCTTGGAGCACTCGCCCGCAACTCCGGCTGCGGAGGCCTCGTCGCCTCGGCACAGGAATCCAAAGAGCTGCGTCGCGAACTCGGTGAAGGCTTCGCCATCGTCACGCCCGGCGTCCGTCCCGCCGGATCTGCCGCGGGAGATCAGGCGCGAGTCGTCACTCCCGCCGAGGCCATCGCCGCCGGCGCGACTTACCTCGTCGTCGGCCGTCCCATCCTCGACGCTCCCGACCCAGCCAAAGCCGCTGCCGACATCATTTCCGAAATCGATATGGTCCGGGTGTAAGTGATGTACCCATCGGACCCTCCCTGGCCAGCGGATCGCAAAGACGCCCTCATTCAATCGCCGCGGCGACGACGGGCGACGCCGGCTCCGTCGCGAATTCACCTTCCCACTTGGCCATCACCACGGCTGCCAGACAATTTCCCAGGACATTCACCGCGGTTCGTCCCATGTCGAGTAGCTGATCGACGCCAAGCAGCAGGAACACCGGCTCGGTGGGCAAGCCCGTCGATGCGGCGGTTGCCAACAAAATCACCAACGCAGCACGAGAGACTCCGGCGACACCCTTGCTGGTGAGCATCAGCGTCAACATGATCGTCAACTGCTGGCCGAGCGAGAGATGGATGCCGGAGACCTGCGCGACGAAGATCGCCGCTACCGAAAGATAGAGCGAGCTGCCAGTGAGGTTGAAGCTGTAGCCGGTGGGGATGACGAAGGCGACGATCTGGCGGGGAACGCCGATGGCTTCCATCGCCTCCATCGCGCGCGGCAGAGCGGCCTCGGAGCTGGCCGTGCCGAATGCGATGGTAACCGGCTCGGCGACAGCTTTGGCGAACGCGGCTAGCGGAACGCGCAACATCAGCGCGATTGGCAACAGAACCCCAAGGATGAAAACAATCAGCGTCGCGTACAGGGTCAGCAGCAGCTTCATCAGGCTGCCGAGCACGCCGATTCCTGTGTGCCCCACCGTGTAGGCCACCGCCGCTCCCACGCCGAGCGGCGCCATGTACATCACGATGTTGGTGAATTTGAACATCACCTCGCTGAGGCTCTCGCAAAACGCGAGCATGGGACGGCGCCTCTGCTCGCTCAGCATTGCCAGTGCCACTGCGAAGATCAGGCTGAAGACCACGACCTGAAGCACGGCACCGTCGGCAACCGCTTTTGCGATGTTCTCCGGAAAGACGTGCAGGATCGTGTCTTCGGCGCTTAGCTTGTTGACCGATCCGGTGTCCGCAGCCGCGGCCGTAGGCAGTTGCACGCCGACGCCGGCTTTGCTGAGGTTGATGGCTGCGAGTCCAAGAAAGATCGCGATGGTGGTGACGATTTCGAAGAAGATGATAGAGCGAAATCCCAGCCGGCCGACCTGGCGCAGGTTGGAATGTCCTGCGACACCGACGACTAGCGTCGCGAAGACCAGCGGCGCAATGATGGCCTTGATCAGCCTTAGGAAAATGAGAGCCAGAATGCGCAGGTGTTCCGCGACCTGCGGCCAGTCGTGGCCGATCTCGGCGCCGAGCAGCATGGCGATGAAGATCCATGCGGTGAGCGTGCGGCGCAGGCAGCCGTAGACGACGAGCGCGGCCAGCGCAATCCAGCGCAGAGTGGGGAATATCGGTCCGCCGAAGTGCGAACAAATCAGCGCGCCGATGGCAGCAACGGCGGCGATCAGCAGTGCGACGTGTTGACGGCGAGTCCCCATTAGGCAGCCTCCGATTTGAAGGGGCACGCCTTCAGGCGTGCCGTAACGGCTGGCAAGACTTCGGCTTTAGCCGCTGAGGGCACTCGAACGTACTGGCGAACTGAAGACGAATTTCCGCAGGGGCTGAAGCCCTCCACTTATGCAGCCCGTTTGCGGCACAGCTAAGCTGTGCCCTTTCAACTCACTTCCTTCGCAAGCCACGCATTACCGCAGCAGATCCTCCAACTCCACCCCACGGTCGGTCCGCTCATCGCGGTACTTCACAATCACCGGCGCATACAACGACAATCCCCACTCCGCAGCCTTGCCTTTGCTGATCGCGCGCGAACCCGGAACCACAACCGCGCCTTCGGGGACCCGCAGCGGATCGGTTTCGGTTGCGCGATAGGTCTCGCCCTTTACCGTGTCGAACAGCGGAGTGGATCGCGTCAGGATCACGCCCGCTCCCAGCACGGCGCGCGCGCCCACCTGCGTCCCTTCATAAATTCCGCAGTTGCCCCCTACCAGCACTTCGTCTTCAACTATGACGGGCGTTGCGTTGATCGGCTCCAGCACGCCCCCGATTTGTGCCGCGGCGCTGATGTGGACGCGCTTGCCAATCTGCGCGCACGAGCCCACCAGCGCATGCGAATCGACCATGGTGCCTTCGTCAACATAGGCGCCGACGTTGATGAACATCGGCGGCATGCAAACAACCGACGAGGCCACATAGGCGCCGGTGCGTACGGATGAGCCGCCGGGAATCACGCGAATCTGTTCGCGAGCCGCGAAACGACGCGCGGGATAGGTGCCCTTGTCGACAAACGTCAGCACTTTGGGATCGCCGCTCTCCACCAGCTTGCCGATGCGGAAGCCAAGCAGGATCCCCTGCTTCACCCAGGCGTTGGTTTGCCACTTGCCGGCGATCTTTTCCGCCGCGCGAATCTCTCCGCTGGTCAATGCATCGCGGAAGCGCACAAACGTTGCAAAGATGGCCAAGTCTTCCTGCGGAATATTGGGGATCGCATAGAGGCGCTCGATTTCGCGCTGGAGTTCGTGCATGGCGGGCAGTATAACTGGTGATCACATGCGAATTGAAGCGATCACGCTGCGCGAGCTGAAAATGCCGCTCGTCCATTTCTTCGAAACCAGCTTCGGACGTACCTATACTCGCCGCGTTCTTCTGGTCACTCTGCAGTCTGATGGCCTCGAAGGCTGGGGCGAGTGCGTTGCCGGCGAGAATCCGTACTACAGCGAGGAGTACATCGACGGCGCGTGGGACGTGATCGTGCGGTTTCTCGCCCCGGCGTTGTTGGGCAAGACGTTGCAGTCGGGACGCGACGTTTCTCCGCTGCTGGCGCAGGTGCGCGAGCATCGCATGGCCAAAGCCGCGCTGGAGAATGCTGCATGGGATGCCGAAGCGCAGGAAAAGCGCTTGCCCTTGTGGAAGCTGCTCGGCGGTACGCGGCGCGAGATCGCATGCGGCGTCAGCATCGGCATTCAGGATTCACATGAGCGACTGCTGGAGAAGATCGAGACCGAGCTGGCGGCGGGATATCAGCGCATCAAGATCAAGGTCAAGCCAGGCTGGGATGTCGAGGTGCTGGAGAAAATCCGCAAACGCTGGCCGGAGATTCTGCTGAGCTGCGACGCCAACTCAGCCTATACGCTGGCCGATGAGCAGCATTTGAAATACTTTGATCGCTTTCAGTTGCTGATGATCGAACAACCGTTGTGGAGCGATGATTTCTACTTACACGCGCGCCTGCAGAAACAGCTACAGACGGCGTTGTGCCTGGACGAGGCGATTCACAGCGCTCGATACGCGGAAGCCGCGCTGGAACTGGGCTCGTGCCGCATCGTCAACATCAAAGTCGGACGCGTCGGCGGATTTTCCGAGGCGATCGCGGTGCACAATGTGACGCAAAAATTCGGTGTTTCCGTGTGGTGCGGAGGCATGCTGGAATCGGGCATCGGGCGCTCCCACAATGTGGCACTCTCGACGCTGGCTAACTTCAAGCTCCCGGGCGATGTCTCGGCGTCGAAGCGTTATTGGAAAGAAGACGTCATCGACCCGGAGGTCGAAGTTTCACCTCAGGGAACGATTGCCATCAGCGATAAGCCCGGTCGAGGGTACGAGATCAGGAAAGACTTGATCGAGAAGCTGACGGTGCGCAAGGACGAAGTGAAATAGCAAGACTTTACTTGTGGTTGTTCTGGGCTTCGCTCACGCCGCTGTGGTTCTCGGCGACGACATCCGCGCTCTTTTGCAACAGATTGAGCGCCTGCGCGGTGGTGATGTTGGGAGATACCGGACGGAAATCAGTCATCGTCTCAGTTGACCAAATGGTCAGCGACTTGACCATGAGGATCTTGCCCTCGAACTGCAGCGTCTCCTGCACTTCCTCCCAGTCGCCGTTCCCGACGTCCCGCTGCACAATAATGAACTTGCCGCCTTTGTGGAGCCGGCCCAGGATTCCCCAGCCAAAGTCAACGTCCTTGAAGAGCGTGCCATCGATCTTGGCGATGCGCATCGCCTTGCGGTCGATAATCAGGTCGCCCTCCATGCCAACATAGACGGCGGTCTCATGATTCGGCGGGCTGAACGTGGGGTTGGGCCTGAATCTCAGATGCACCAGTTCGTCTCCGTTCGGTCCCCGATCTGTGCCCACATAGGTATACAGAAACGCATTGGGAAGGCTGCTTAGCATGAGCGACGCACGCTGATCCTCCTCTTTGTTGGCCTCGCGCCGCTTCCGCCTGGCGTCGGGATTGTTGGCAAACTTCACCAGGCGATCGTTGTCCTTCTGGCGCTCCTCTTGGGTGAGGGGCTTGCCGTTGACCAGCAGCGTAGTCCACAGGCCACCCTGGCTGGTGCGAATGATTTCCCGGGAGACAGCATGGTCTTTGTAGTCGATGCTGTCGCGGAACATGCAGTAATGGACAGTGTCGCTTGCCTTGATCTCATTTTGCGAGGCTCGCCGGACCAACTCAAGCGGATCGATATCCAGTTTTTGTTGCGACCAGGCGAACGATGCGCTAAGCAGCACGGCCAAGACCGTTGCCGTCACCTGGCCAAGACAATTGCGACGCGGATACACGAATCCTCTACGGGTTAAGTACGAACCCTTACTTAGTTATTAGACGAGCCGCCCTGTGGTTCCGTTGCTCATCGTTTTCTGCACGGTCTCGGGCGAGTCTCTCCGGGCCCTTGAGTTCCCTCCGGATTATAAGAAAAAATGCCCCCAGCGAAGCACTGCTTGAGGGCTGCGACCGGGGGAGAGCCGATAAGGCTAGCAGTGTCGGTCCGTCAGAGACAGTCCCATTGGTTTTCCGAATCCGTACGAGCAAGACCGCTGTTCCCCTGGTTCCGGCCTTGATCGTCCAGCCGGTACTCCGCCGGACCGACCTGCCGATTTGTGAGCAAGTATCCGTCCAAACTCCAAAACCTGCGCCGACAGCGGATTACAGCCGATCTCCGCAAGAAATTATGCGTGCAGAAGGGGTTGACAGCCGTTGCAAGCCATACGCGATTTCCAACAGTAGCACTCCAAATTCCACCTGTGAGCAAGACGTTTCCCGTTGCCATCGGCATTTTGACGTTCAGCAAAGCGTATTCTCAGACCTTCGACAAAGATTCGCTGGTTCTTGCCAGTGTGTCCGATTGATACCATCGGGGAAAGGCTGGCGAGGCGTTGCAGCCAGCTGCGTGAGCTCTGGGTTTCCCATCCTAATGGAGCGCAAGATCATTCCCGAGCTGCTTGACGGCGATCTGGGAACGCCAGCCGAAGTGGCGTCTTCATTGGCTGACCTGCGCCATATCAACGACTGGTTTGGGGGGACGCGGACTACTGTGGCTTTATTGCGGCGAGTGACCGCCGAATGCGGATACCGCAAGCTGTCACTGCTGGAGGTAGGTG
>JASHXK010000120.1 GCA_030043575.1 Terriglobales bacterium | reverse complement strand
TTGACATCCTGGTGACAATCGTGGACGGAAATGGCGCTACCTTATTCACGCTTTCACGCTGGCCAGACTAGTGCGCGCGCCCGGCGCTTCATTCCGTGATTCGCCCGTACACGCCGAACTCCATCAGGGAGAGAAGAGTATGGATTTTGAGAATCTAAATTCCGACCCGACCAACTCCTGCACGACTATCGCAGTCGGCGACAATCCTTCCGGCGTCCTGCGTACGCTGCTGTTCGCCATGGTCATGTTACTTGCTGTTTCGTGGGCAGCGAGCTGTCCGGCAGCGGCTCAGACGCTGACCGTGCTGCACAGCTTCGACGGCAATGACGGCGCTTATCCGTTTTCTCGCCTGACGCTCGATAGCCAAGGGAACCTTTATGGAACAACCGGAGGGACCGTACCTCCGACCTATGGCACCATTTTTGAGCTGAGGCAATCCAATCCACTCGGCAATCTGCTCGTGCTTCTCAGGCGGACGCCGACCGGGATCTGCGACTTCTGCGTCGACAATCTGCTGCGGGACAGCGCGGGAAATCTCTATGTCAGCGATGCCATCGGCGGCACTTCGGGCAACGGCGCTGTCGATAAGCTAACGCCCGCGGGACTCCTGCCGATCGTGCTTTACAGCTTCACGGGCGGCGCGGATGGGAAGTATCCCAACGACGGTTTGATCTCCGATGCCGAAGGTAACCTTTATGGCACGACGGGCATGGGCGGGGCGTTCGGCGAAGGCGTGGTGTTCAAAATCACCCCCGCCGGCGAGGAGACTGTGCTCTACAGCTTCACCGGAGGATCAGACGGGGGCGAGCCCTGGGGCAGGCTGCTGCCCGATAGCCAGGGCAACTTCTACGGGGCAACTTACGTTGGCGGCGGCGAGCTCAGCTTTGGAACCTTGTTTCAGCTAAGTGCGTCCGGCGGGTTGACCGTGCTGCACACCTTTACGGGAGGCAGTGACGGCGGACATCCCAACGGCGATCTCATTGCAGACGCCGAAGGGAATCTGTACGGCACCACGCCCGCCATTCCCCACAGCGTTCATGGCACGGTGTTCAAGGTTACTCCGCAGGGTGTCCTTACTGTCCTCCATTCGTTCCTTGGACCCGACGGGTTCGCCCCACGGTCAGGGGTGATCATGGATGCAAGCGGGAATTTCTACGGGACCACATTTTCCGGCGGCGCCTCCAACGAGGGAGTGGCGTACCAGTTGAACCCCAGCGGCTCAGCAATTGTGTTGCACAGCTTCTCGGGAAGCGACGGTGCTTATCCGGTTGGCGGCTTAGTATTCGACGCGAGCGGGAATCTGTACGGCACGGCGGCCTACGGCGGCACGTCCGACTACGGAGTCATCTTCAAGCTGACGCCGTAAGTCGCCCCGCAAAACGCAGCCGTCTCAGAACAGAAATTTTGCGGCGAGCTGGACCAGCCGTGGCGGCATGGCATTCACAATCTGTCCGAAGTTGGTGCTGCTGATATTGCCATCGACCGCTGCCGCCCCGAAAAACTGCGCGTGATTGAAGACGTTGAAGGCTTCCAGGCGAAATTGCAGGGTCTTCGACTCGGACAGGCGGGTTTCTTTCTGCAAGGCCATATCGAAGTTATCCATGCCGGGACCGTAGAAGAAGCGGCGGGGAACATTTCCCATCTGTCCAAGCGCAGGAATGCTGAATAAAGAGGTATTGAACGCCGGCTGCCCGTTGCGCGGATTGGTGTTGACCTCCAGATTGCCGGACGCAACCTCCAGCGTATCCACTCCGTTGTTGTTAATGCCGTTGGGAATGGTGCCCAGCAACGAACTGTCGGTGTTGTTGTAGAGCGTGACCGGCAGGCCGCTGGTGAAGCGTGTTATTCCAGACAGTGACCAGCCTTGCGTCCAGTTGTTGCTGTGGCGAAGCAGGTTTTGAATCGGCAGGTGGTACAGGTAGCTGGCAACGAAGTTCTGGCGCAGGTCGAAAGCAGAGATCGCCCAGTCCGAGCTGGGATTAATCGGATTGACAGCTTCGGCGAGGCTGGAGGAATCGTCCATGGCTTTGCTGTAGGTATAGCCGACGCTGAATTCCAGCGGACCAGCCTGATGCCGGAGGTTAACCTGAAGGGCGTTATAGTCCGCGTTGCCAATGGTCTTTTGATAGGTCACGGCATCGAACTGGGAACTGAATGGCCCACGCGTTCCCTGTACCACCTGTCCACTTGGTAGCGTGTAGGTCCCTCCTTCGCCAAACGGCCCACAAGTCGGGGTTGCACCCTCCGCGTTCAGCGCCAGGCATTCGGCTGGATTGCCGGGATTGGCTGAGATCAGCACCAGTTGATGATGAGATTCACTGCCAACATAACCGACGCTCAGCACAGTACTCTTGTCCAGTTGCCGCTCAATCGTCAGCGTATAGCTGTTCGTATAGGGTGGAACGTTGCCGGGATAGAATGACGGTACTCCGGTGACAGGGAGATACTGGTTCCAGTTTACGCTGGAGTTCGGATGGCTGGCTGAAGCTCCCGAACTCTGAATGGGAACCGGAAATGGCTGGTTGACGTTCTGCCCATTCGAGGCATTGACAAAAGGATCGGAGAAGGTCGGCGGTACCAGACTGGTGTAGGAGTAGCCATAGGGCGGGTTAGCACTCATAATTCCGGCCGACAAACCTTCGAACGCCGTGTAGTACATGCCATAGCCTGCGCGAATGCTGGTTGTCCCCGCATCTCCAAACAACTTGTGCAACAAGCCATCGCGGAAATCCGGAGAGTACGCCAGGCCGAG
>JASHXK010000119.1 GCA_030043575.1 Terriglobales bacterium | reverse complement strand
TACCGGTATCCCAACCGGCACGAGGTCTGGATCTCTGCCGATCACGAACACAACGAGCCGGATCATCCGCACTTCGGCAACGTTGCCGCGATCTACAACGTCATCGACTCACGCCAATCCGATCCGCAGAACACAGTCATCGAAGCGCTGCGGCTTCTCGGCTACACCGAGCAGGCCGCGCACTACACGCACTTTTCGTACGACATGGTCGCGCTGACACCGCGCTGCGCCATCGAGCTCGGCTACGACGTCAAGAATGAGGATCGCGGTAAGTCTTACATTGAGGTATCCGGGCGCCGCGGCTTCGGCGTTAAAGCCGACGATTTGCTGGACGCGCTGATCGCCGCCGCCAAGAAAGAAGTCGACAGCCGTCACTCCGAGCTCGGCGACGCTGAACGCATTCGCATCGCCGAGCAGATAGCCATCGGCGCGTTGCGCTACTTCATGCTGAAGTTCACCAAGCAGTCGGTGATTGCCTTCGATTTCAAGGAAGCGCTGGCCTTCGAAGGCGAGACCGGCCCCTACGCGCAATATGCCGTTGTCCGCGCCACCAACATCTTTCGTAAGGCGGGAGTTGATCCTGACGCCGCGCTCACCGCCGACGTCGACTACGCGCGCCATTTCGCGGACACGAGCGGTACGGAGATCTGGGAGCTATGGCTGCTGGCAGGGAAGACTTCATTCGTCGTCGAACAGTGCATCGCGACGACCGAGCCGGCCTTCGCCGCCAAGCACGCGTTCCAGCTCGCGCAGCAATTCAACAACTTCTACCACCGACATCACATCCTCACCGAAGCCGACGAGCATCGGAAGCGCTTCCTGCTGGCGACCGCGGCGGTAGTTCGCCGCGAACTGGTTCGCGTGCTGGCGGTCATGGGCATCACTGTGCCACCCGTAATGTAGTGCGGATTCTCACCACGAGAACACGGGGGCTCCCAGAAAACACAGGGAAACAAAGAACTCTGTGGCCCGGGGAGTCGCTAAGATCGGCTCCAGTTAGTAACCGGAAATTAACATTGAGGGCCAAGCTTGGCGTTATAAAATCAACGTTTATGCAAGATAAGCCGTTGGAAATAGAGAAAATTGAGGATGCTTCGGGAGCCACGGTCTTGCGTCTTCATGGGCCTCTGCTTTTGGGCAACTTTTTTCCGCTCCAGACCATGGTCCGCTCTGACAACGCCCCACTGCTGGTTATCGACGTTTCCGACATGCCGTACATTGACTCGGCCGGCATTGGCTGCCTGGTGGGCGCGCACGTGTCGCGCGAGAACTCGGGCCGCCGCCTGATTCTGGTGGGCGCCAACGATCGGCTACTGACCTCGCTGAAGGTCACCAAAGTGGACCAACTATTCGCTCTGGCGCCGACGGTCGAGCAGGCGCTGGCGCAGAAGGCCGGCGTCTAAGAAAGTCGCGGTTTTCGACGGCCCCCTTCGTCTCATGATCTGGTAGACTCTCCCACTGGATGTGGATATCCGGCTCAGGCCAAAACCAGTTTCGGGATTGCGTCAGACTGGATAGAGCCAACCTTCAGGTCGGCGTGTTGGCGTATGTCACGAGATCGGGTTCCGTGATCACAGGCATGATCGCGGAGACCACAATATTTTTCTCTTCTCATCGACGCGACGCGGAAGCGCCGCTCTGCCTGCTCGGTCAGGAGGTGTTATGTCCGCTACAGCAAGTGCTCCGCAGATCCACAATCGCGTACAGCAATTCATCGGTACACCGCGAAAGATGTTCATCAACGGCAAATGGGTGGAAGCGGCGTCCGGTAAGACTTTTCCCGTCTACAATCCCGCGACCGGCGAAGTGATGGCGCGGGTTGCCGAAGGCGATCGCGAAGATATCAATCGCGCCGTGAAAGCTGCGCGCAAGGCGTTTGAAAGCGGGCCATGGCCGGTGATGACCGCTTCCGATCGCGGCCGGCTGATCTGGCAGCTGGGCGATTTGATTGAGCAGCATCTGGAAGAGTTCGCGCAGCTTGAAAGTCTCGACAACGGTAAGCCGCTCTCTGTGGCTCGGGTTGCTGACGTACCTCTGGCGGTCGATCTCTTCCACTACATGGCGGGATGGGCAACGAAGATTGAGGGCAACACGATTCCATTTTCGCCGAAGTATCTCGCCTACACGCGGCGTGAGCCCATCGGAGTGGTCGGACAGATTATCCCCTGGAACTTCCCGCTGTTGATGGCGGCATGGAAGCTGGGACCTGCGCTGGCAACGGGTTGCACGGTTGTCTTGAAGCCTGCCGAGCAGACTCCGCTGAGCGCCTTGTTGCTGGCCGAATTGGTCGCCGAAGCCGGCATTCCCGATGGCGTCGTCAACGTTGTACCAGGATACGGTGAGACCGCAGGAGCGGCGCTCGCATCGCACAACGATGTCGACAAGGTAGCTTTTACTGGATCGACGGAAGTCGGCAAGCTGATCGTGCAGGCCGCGGCTGGAAATCTGAAGAAGGTCTCGCTTGAGCTCGGTGGCAAGTCACCAAACATCGTTTTCGACGATGCAGACATGAGCAAGACCATTAGCGGTGCGGCAAGCGCCATCTTCTTCAATCACGGACAGTGCTGCTGCGCCGGCTCGCGTCTGTACGTCGAGAAAAGCATGTTCGACAACGTCGTCAGCGGCGTGGTCGACGAAGCAAAGAAGATTAAGGTCGGTCCGGGCTTTGACGCGGAAACCGATATGGGACCGCTGGTCTCGAAGGAGCAACTGGATCGCGTCACCGGTTATCTGCAGAGCGGGTTCAGCGAAGGCGCGGAGGCGGTCGTTGGCGGGCGCAAGAAATCCGGCGCGGGCTACTTCGTCGAACCAACTGTCATGGTGAAAACCAATCCCAACATGAAAATCATGCGCGAAGAGATCTTCGGGCCGGTGGTTTGCGCCATGCCGTTCAGCGATGTCGACAAGCTGATCGCCGAAGCCAACCAGAGCGAATACGGCTTGGCTGCCGCGGTTTGGACGCGCGACATCAGCAAAGCACATCGCATCGCCGAGAAGTTACGCGCCGGCACGGTGTGGATCAACTGCTACAACGTCTTCGATCCGGCTATGCCCTTTGGCGGCTACAAGCAATCGGGTTGGGGCCGCGAGATGGGTCACGACGTTCTGGAGCTGTACACCGAGGTGAAAGCGGTTTGCGCCGCGATCTAAGGGCAGTTGTCGACTGCTGGTTGTCAGTTGTCGGGAACGGGGGTTGGGGATTGAAGGATCATGTTCGCTGATCGGCCCCAATCCCCGATCCAAATTCCTATTCCCTGTTTTCTAATCCCTAGTTCCGTCCGTTCGGTAGCATGTCTTTGAACTTCCCGTGAATTCCGCTTTTCTGTGGCAAGCTCTGCTGCGCTGGAAGTGGCGTCAGGCGTTACACTACAGCCCTCAACTATGCAATTGCTGATTTACCGGGGACGGCGAATGATCCTGTCCGTCTCGTCCATCAAAGGGTATGTCGCCGGCGTGTTGCTTGTCCTCGGCGGAGCGATGGGCGGGCTTTGCGCGCAGGTGGCGCAACCGCCTGCGCCAAATGCGCCACGCTTGCCTGCCCCGCAGCATACGGAGGGAACGCCCGCAGTGCCGGCAAATCCACTGCAGCAGCTGACCGCTCCAGGCAGGCCAAATGCGCCATCGGTGACAGTCACGCTGGATCAGGCAATCGGCTATGCCCTGAATAGCCCTTCCGTCATCGCCCAGCGAATGCTGATCTCTCAAAACAAGGAGCAGGAAGTTACCGCCAACCTGCGGCCCAATCCCACTCTAGCCTGGGATGCGCAATATTTGCCATTGTTCACGCCGGACCTTTGGTCGGCGAACTACATCGACACCACAGCTCAGTTTGACCTGGGCGTGGGCTATCTCTTCGAGCGCGGCAAGAAGCGGCAACACCGATTGCTGGCTGCCCAGAGCGCGACTTCGGTTACGGAAGCGCAAGTGCGAGATTTTGAACGAACCGTGGCTGCCGGCACCGCGCAGCAGTTCGTGGCCGCTCTTCTGGCAAAAGCCAACCTCGACTTCGCCGAGCGCCTGCTCGACAGCTATCGGCACACCCTCAACCTCAGCGAGGCGCAACACCAAGCCGGGACGATGAGCAAGTCCGATCTGCTGAAGATCCAACTTCAGACGTTGCAGTTCCAGACCGATGTCGCCACGGCCAAGATTGCTCTGGTGCAGTCGTTGAATTCGCTACGCCAGCTGATGGGTTTCGATTCCGTTCCCCGCAACTACGATATTGCCGGCAGCTTAGCTGTTGAGCCACTGAAAGTGTCACTTGAGGATCTCCACGCCAAGGCCTTGATTTTACGGCCTGACCTGCAGGTGGCGCAGCGAGGCGTTGCCGCCGCACAAAGTCAGATCGGACTGGCCAAGGCAGACGCCAAACAGGACCTCAGTGCAACCTTCAACTACGGCCATGTGAACGCTTCCAACGTCGGCGCTTTCTATTTCAGCATTCCCATGCCGATCTTCAATCGCAATCAGGGCGAAGTCGCGCGCAACTATTTCGCTCTCACGCAGGCACAGTTTCAGGAGAAGGCCGCGGAACAACAGGTGCTAACCGACGTCACCAACGCGTATGAGACGGTGCTTAACAATCGCGATATCGTAGAGCTTTACGGCAACGGCTACATTCAGCAGGCGCAGGAGTCGTTGGATATCGCGCAGTCCGCCTACCAGCACGGAACGGCCTCGCTGCTGGATTTTCTCGACGCCGAGCGCAGCTATCGCGAGACTGAGCTGAGCTACCGCCAGGCGCTGGCGTCCTATATGACCTCACTCGAGCAGCTCCGGCAAGCCGTCGGCACCCGCGATCTGCAATAAGGCTGAGCTTTCGTCATACAATGACGGTCGAGGTGATTGCTTCATGAGTGCTCTTATGCGGCGGCTGGCCCATGCCGGTGTCGCTGTTGTTTTCGCAACGCCACTGCTCGTTCTTTTTCCCTTGCTTGTTCAGGCGCAACAACAGCCGCAATGGAATGCGCAAGAGAAGCCGATCTTCGATCAGATCAAGAGCCTGCGCAGTCTGCCCGACGATGTGCGGGCAAAGACAACCAAAGACATTGCGCTGGAAATTCGAACCCTGCCGGCGAGCATGGGAAAGCTGAAGCTTGCGCTGTATCTGGCGAGCCGTGCCACTGAAGGGGACTTCGGTCATGACACTCTGCAGGAAGTGACAACGACCCTGGCCGAAGCTGTGCAGCAGGCGCCGCCGGAGGACAAGCCTACCGTTTCGACCGCAGCCTACAGCGAACTAGCGCAACTGGTGCGCTACGAGCATATGCAGGTTTCGCTGGATCAGCCTGCATTCAAAGGCGCAATGGCGAAGCTGGAATCGGATGACGCACAGCGCCAGCAGGCCAACTTTACGCTGACCGATCTGGAGGGAAAAGCGTGGACACTGAAAGATCTGAAGGGCAAAGTCGTGCTGGTGAACTTCTGGGCGACATGGTGTCCGCCGTGCCAGAAAGAGATGCCCGATCTGGAGGCGCTTTATAACCGGTATAAGGACCAGGGATTCGTAATACTCGCGATTTCCGAAGATGAAGAGACCAACAAGGTTGCGCCGTTCATCGCCGAACGCAAAATCAGTTATCCAATCCTGCTCGATCCCGGACAGAAGGTGAACAAACTGTTCCAGGTCGATGGCATTCCGAAAAGCTTCGTTTATGACCGCGAAGGTAAGCTGGTGGCGCAGTCCATCGACATGCGGACGCAGCGGCAATTTCTGGAGATGCTGGCGCAGGCCGGGCTGCAGTGAGGCTGCTGGCCCATGTTCGTTTCGTCGGCAACGCGCAACCTGATCATCTGTGTTCTTCTTGCTGCCGCCACCGTGGCCGTCTACTTCCCGGTGCATCGCCAACCGTTCCTCAACCTTGACGACAATCAGTACGTCACCGACAACCTGCACGTGCAGGATGGCCTGAACTGGCCGACGGTGATGTGGGCATTCACCAGCTACTACGCGCTGAATTGGCATCCGCTGACCTGGCTCTCGCATGCGGGTGACGTGCAGCTGTTCGGGCTCGATCCTGCCGGGCATCACGAAGTTAACCTGCTGCTGCACGTCGTCAATGTGCTACTGCTGTTCTGGGTGCTGCAGCGAGCGACTGGATATGCCGGACGCAGCGCCATGGTCGCGGCGCTTTTTGCTCTGCATCCGATCAACGTCGAATCGGTGGCTTGGATTGCCGAACGTAAGAATCTGCTCAGCATGCTGTTTTTCCTGCTGGCTCTGGGGACCTGGCGCTGGTATGCGCAAAAGCCTGGGCGCGGTCGATACGCCTTGGTTGCGGCCTGGTTTGCTCTCGGCTTGATGGCGAAACCCCAGGTCATCACCTTGCCTTTCGTGCTGCTACTGTGGGATTACTGGCCACTGGGACGGCTCGCTGTTCGCCCTTCGCCGAGCGCTCTGCGCCAGAATAGCTCGGGCGAAATCTCTGGCGAAAAGCGAATAGCGACTGGCGACTGGCGATGGTTGTTCCTGGAAAAGCTGCCGCTGTTCTTGCTATGCATTGTCAGCTCGGTCATAACCATGCAAGCACAGCGGGCCGGCGGTGCAGTGGCGTCCCTAGTCAAGTATCCGCTGTGGGTGCGGCTGGAGAACGCGCTGGTTTCCTATGCCCGCTATCTCGCTAAGGCGATCTGGCCGGCTGATTTGGCTCCCATGTATCCGCATCCCGGCACCTCGGTGAAGACATGGGAGGCTTTCGCAGCGCTCCTCTTCCTGCTGGGAATAACCATGCTTGTATGGGACGGCAGGCGCTATCGTTATCTGCTGGTGGGATGGCTTTGGTTTGTGGGCACGATGGTCCCGATGATTGGCATTGTTCAGGTCGGCCACCAGGCCATGGCCGATCGGTACGCTTATCTGCCCTTCATCGGGCTTTTCATCATCGGCTGCTGGGGTTTTTCCGATCTGCTCGTGGCGGTGGTGTCGAGGTCCGCACGCCACGAGCCGACGCTGTCTTCGGAAACACGACGTATCGCGAACGTGTCTCTGGCGATTGTCAGCCTTGTCGCACTTCTCGCGCTGGCGGCCGCGGCGCATCGGCAGCTTCAGTATTGGAACGACAACCTCAAGCTCTGGGCGCGTGTCTCGCAGGTCATTGGCCCGAATCTTTTGTCGGAGGAGCGCAGTGGCGATGAATTGCTGAAGCGGGGCCAGCCCGAAGCGGCCATGGTCCACTTCATGCGTGCTGTTATCATCCAGCCGGACGATCCCGACAGCAATTTTGCCATAGCGGTATACGAGCAGAAGCACGGAGATCTTTCAGAAGCGATTCAGCGCTACCGGGTTGTGGCTGCTAATGCTCCCAACGCCGGCATGAGAGCGCGAGCCCTTACCTACATGGGCTACGCTTACCGTGATCTGGGCGACACAGAACGTGCCCGCGAAAGCTTGCAGGCGGCGCAGGCGATCGGCAGTCAGAGATGAGCAGTCGGGGCGAGCCCGCGAGTAGGCTTACCGCTGACTGCTGAGTGCTATCCTGAGCCCATCTGCTCATGCGTCCAATCAGTCGCACTGCAAAAATCGCATTTTTCGTTACGCTGGGTGTCTGCATTGCGGCGGCGGCGGCGATCCTCAGCACCAGCTGGATCATCCTCAACTGGCGCGAAATTGCCCCCCTGATTCTCGGCGTCATTTTCTTCGGCTTCATCATTGCGGGAGTCATTCTCAACACGATTTTTCTGGTGCGCGAGGTGCGCCGCAACGAGCAGCAGGACAGCTTTCTTAATGCCGTGACGCACGAGTTGAAGACGCCGATCACTTCGATTCGACTTTACCTGGAGACGCTGCAGAAGCGCGAGGTGGACGAAGGCCAGCGCCGCGAGTTCTACCAAGTCATGCTGGACGATACGCAGCGGCTGATGGGAACGGTGGAAGGCGTGTTGCGCGCCGCCCGCATAACGCAGAAGAACGCGGTGCTCTCGCGCAGCGCCGTCACCGTGGCTGCGCTCATCAACGAGGCCATCGATTGGGCGCGCTCGCGCTATCATCTCGCGCCGGATACTCTCGACTGGGCGCCGGAGGGCCAGCCTAATGATCAGCTCAGCGTGATGGGCGATCGTGAAGAGCTCTTCACCGCGCTGTCTAACGTGTTCGACAATGCAGTGAAGTATTCGCCCAAACCGCCAAACATTCGTATCTCAGTCGTCACGCCCGATCTGGAGCATGTTGAGATTCGAGTGCGCGATAATGGCATTGGCATTCCCAGCAGCGAACTGAAGCGTGTCTTTAAGCGCTTTTACCGCGCGCTCAGCCCCCATACCTCGCAGGTCAAGGGCAGCGGACTGGGGCTGTTCCTTGTGCGGGCCATCGCCCGCCGGCACGGCGGCGATGCGTACGCCGAAAGCGAAGGCCTCGGGCGTGGCACGACTGTTACCATCGAGCTGCCGAGGAACTCCCAGTGAACGACATTCTGCTGGTGGAAGACGAAGAGCATCTGGCACGCGGGTTGAAGTTCAACCTTGAAGCCGAGGGATATCGCACCACGGTTGCCGGGGACGGCGAGACCGCGCTCGATATGCTTCTGAAGCAGCGCGGTGACTTCGATCTGCTGGTGCTCGACGTGATGCTGCCCGGCAAAGACGGCTTTGCCGTGGCGACCGAGTTGCGCAAGGCGAGCAACTACATTCCGCTGCTGATGCTGACGGCGCGCAGCCGTCCGCAAGACGTGCTCAAGGGATTTGCGTCGGGCGCGGATGACTATTTGCCGAAGCCGTTTGACCTCGCCATCCTGCTGGCGCGCATACGCAGCCTGTTGCGGCGACGCGATTGGGGTCGGACGCTGCTGAACGATCCTCCGGCTGAGGCGCGGGTTGCCGAACCGAAAGACGCCGATGCGTTGCGCGAGTTCGATGTTTACGTCTTCGACGATAAGCAGGTCGACTTCGGAACGCTGGAGCTGCGTGCCAATGGCAAGGTGTTCCGGCTGACGCTCATGGAGGCGGAGCTGTTGCGGCATCTCATCCGCAACAGCGGCAGGATCGTCTCGCGCAAAAACATTCTCGAGGAGGTTTGGGGGCTGCACGAAGACACCGACACGCGAGCGATCGATAACTTCATCGTGCGGCTGCGGCGGTATATCGAGAAGGATCCGGCGCATCCGCAGCACCTGCTGACGGTGAGGGGCGTGGGATACAGATTCCTGGCCAAGCCAGAGGGTTAAAGAAAAATCTTTTTCACCACGGAAGCACGGAGGGCACGGAATAGCTAAACGAATTTGGAAGCGGGGGCGTTATCGATCTGCCTTACACGGCACAAAGCATCGAAAGCGGCTCGCTAATGAAAACCAAACAAAGTTCCGCGCGTTCCGTGCCTTCGCGGTGAAAACTACGCCGCTCACGTCACAATTGGCAGTGCTCTGGGTCACTGAATGCTTGTGACGATGGCGGTACAAACGCATTAGGCTGCCGCCGCGGCCGCAGGTGCGTTATGTCGACTGCCTTTTTCACCTATGCGCTGTTCCTCGTGCCGCTGTTCTTCATTGGCGCGTTTCTTCTTACCGGCCTTCCGCTCGCGCTCAGCTTGCAGAATTACTACCGTAATCGCGGCCGCCGGCTGGTGAGCTGTCCAGAAACCGGGCAACCTACCGAGGTTGAAGTTGACAACAAGTTTGCTTTCTTGTCGGCGTGGCGCGGACAGGAGCATTCGCGTCTGCAGGCGTGCTCACGTTGGCCAGAAAAGGGCGATTGCGGCCAGGAGTGCCTGGAGCAGCTGGAAGATTCACCCGAGAACATCGACCGCTTTCTGACGAAGTGGTACGAGGGCAAGAGCTGCGCGATCTGCCAGAGAGCGCTGACGCCGTCGGATTGGCGCCGCAGTCACCTGGCTGTGCTCAACCGGCAGCAACAGCTTTTCGAATTGCGGCACATGTTCCTGGAGACCTTGCAGTCAGCCCTGCAGGAGATGCGTCCGCTGTGCTGGAACTGCCATCAGGAAGAGCGAGAGCGGCAGGCTGTGCCGGCTCGCATCCTGAAGGGCGACCGGCACGGGCTTACGCCGGCCATCGAATAAGATACGAAAAAGGCGGCCATCGCGGGCCGCCTCGATTCATCGTTTGACTCTCTTCTACTTGTGACCGGCGCTCGCTGAAGCAGAGGCTGCAGCAGCGGCGCTGCTGTGCGCGCTGTCCGCGACTCCGCCCGCTGCGCCCCGGCCGGATTGTCTGGCGTCAAATTCAGAAACATTGGAGAACAGAGTTCGCCCGGTCGGCGCAGCGAAGACATGTCCGTTAGCGTTGGGCTTTGCAGCGAACACGTTCTGATTCGCTGTTGCATTCGCTGTGGGCTTGGGGAAGCCATGAACAGCGGCATTGGAGGTGACGGTGCGCCCTGGAACCAGGCTGGCGAAGTCCGGCGGAATTCGTCCTCCCGGAATCGAGAGGGAAGTGCTGGCAGCCTTGCCCACCAGAACTGTCCTCGGGCTGAAGTTCGTCACTGATGTGACCGCGGGAGGAGCCGGCGCTGTCCATCCTGCGGGAGCTCTCGTTATCGTAGGAACGGCCGTGAAGTTGGAGGCATACCACTGACTTCCGTAGCCGCCGCCAGGCAGCCATGCCCATCCGGTGCCGTTGATGAAGGACCATGAGCCGTAATGAAAGGGCAGCCAGCCCCACGGATAAGCTGAGGTCCAGGCGTAGCCCAAGCTGGGATAGAACATCCACGCACCGTTGCTGTAGGGATTCCAGCCCAGCATGGCATTGGCAAAGCCGTACGGCTGCCACGCGTAGCCGTAACCCGGAGCGTAGAAGAAGCCACCGTAGTAATTAAGATCCTGGAGGCCGTAGCCGCGATTCGGGCCGCCGTAGCCCTCGTTTTCGGCGTAGGTCTTGGAGTAATCGTCGCGCTCCTGGTTCCACCGGTCAAAGCGATTGGGCTCGATTCCCTGGGCGACGATAGGGTTTGCGCCGCTGTTCAGTGGAAGCGTGAGCGTTTCCCTCTTCCGTATAGTCACGGGATGAGGCTGGCTCTCGAGCTCGACATCGCCTTTGAAGACGGCGACCTTGATCTGATCGGAAGTTGCGCTCAACCGGATCTGGCTGTCGCGATGCACCAGGAAACTGTCGTTGCCGACAACCAGGCGGTAAACGTCATCGCCCTTGGCGGCGGCGTTAAGGTACACCAGACCGTTGGCGACCTGGATCTGGTTAATCTTGGTGCCGGCATCGTTCATCAGCAGCTGAGAAAATTTGACTTCGGAATCGCCGGTCAAGCGAAGCGCACTTTGATTTTCGAATTCGACCTCGGCAAGGCCATCGCTACCGGTGACCAGGCGAGTTCCTTCGACGACCGGCGTATTCAGGATCGCGCGCTCCAGACCTTCACCGGTGGCGCGATCCATCTGCACCTGTCCCTCTACCGAGCTGAGACGAACAATCCGCACATGCGACGAAGCTGCGAGCGGCAGCGACGCAGTGAGGAGAACGAAGATTGCGACAGCCGACAGCGCGGAAACGCCATGTCTTGTCATTGCAGTACTCCTGGGGGCCCGGTTGCTGAACCTGAGAGAGGGTGCCGGCGGGGAAAATCAGGCAAAGCCTCGTCGAGGCCTTCTCTGTATACCCATATTAAACACCAATTTCGGTGCAGGTTTCTGGAAATCTGCGGCGTTACGTTGTCAAAGTTTTGTGGAGGGACGAAGGTTACGAATCGAGGGACGAATGTTGCGCCTGGAAGGTTCTGGGGAAAGGCGCTGGCAATGCGTTGCGCGCGTCATTGCGTAGCTGGATTCTGCCCGGAACTTGCCGGCTGGTCAACGATAAGCAGGAGCCGATGGGCGCTTTCGCGGCTGATGTTCATCAGATTGGGATCCTTCCAAATCTTATGCAGCATGGGCGCGATGATCCCGAGCTCTTCGACGCCGTGGCTGGCCTGGAGGTCTTCGAGCTGCTTCAGGAGCTCGTCCATGCCCAGCTTGTCGTAACGATACTGGTAGGCCAGCTTGCGACCGAAGTCGATGGTCGTGGCAATTCCGGAAAACAAGTTCGTCAGCTGTTGAATGTCGGGATTCTGCGAGTAGTTGTAGGTGGTCGAGCCGTTCGACTGCGGGGATTGATACTGCAACGTCTTCTTGCCGGTCTGCGCGACGTGCTTGAGGTGCGAATCGTAGTCGCCCTGAAAGTAATGCAGCCTCTGCGCCAGCTCAAAAACCTTCTGCCGGTTGGCGTCGGAGATGGTGAAGTCCTGCGGATACGCGTCGGTGTCGTTGGTCTCATCAGCGTGCGGGATTCCGTCGAAGTGGCTCTTGCCGTCGGATTGAACGGTGATGGAGTACGACTGCCAGGGAAAGCCTTGCGTCCAGTCGAAGCTGAAGCGAACCGAGGCTTGCGGCGGAGCGGATGAAGCTGGAGTTGTAGGGCTCGTCTGCGCGGAGAGCGACAGAGCCGCCAGGAATGCCAGAAGCAGACACCACCGATTCATCCTGATGGGAGATTCTATCAGCGAGAGGCAGCGTGTTGGCGTCGCAATGTTCCTGCGGTGTGCAGATGACAAATTGCAATGGCGAGCGCGTCGGCGGCGTCGGCGGGCTCGGGAGGAGCGGGCAAATCCAGCAGGCGCGCTACCATGATCTGCACCTGTGACTTCTCCGCTTTGCCATAGCCGACGACGGCGGACTTGATCGAGAGCGGAGAATAGGCGACAACCTCTAGTCCAGCCTGAGCGGCGACCAGCATTGCGACGCCGCGAACGTGTCCCAGCTTGAGCGCCGACTTCGCATTGACGGCATAGAAGACGTCTTCGATGGCAACCTGCTCGGGCGAATGCGCGCCGATGATCTCCGTGAGTCCTTCGCAAATTTTCTTGAGGCGGATTTCGAGCGCGTGGCGCGGCGAGAGGTGGATCGCTCCGCTGCAGCAGTGATGAAGCGAGCCGCAATCGTCCTGCTCCACCACGCCGTAGCCGGTGTATTCGCCGCCGCAATCGATACCCAAAACCCGCATTGGGCAGAGTGTAGCAGGAGCGGCGCCGAAGTTGGCTTGCCGGCGTGTTGGCAAGCCATGTTCGGAAGACGATCAAGGCCTTCCGTTCTGCAAATTTTGCGGTAATCTCATGAAAATCACCGGCATGGTCTCAATGGACTTGCGAATTCGAGACAGGCATGGGAGGCAATGTGGCCAGCCCTGAAGGTGTTGTCGACGCCGGCAAAGAGCACGATCCCAAGTTTCTCCTCGACTATCTCGACCGCGAGATGGCGTCGCTGCAAATTCTGCTGGCCTTCATGACATCCGTTTTAGCGCTTTCGCTTGGCCTGATTGCCAAGTCCAGCGGAACTATCGCAAACAGGATCCACGACGGCACGCTCCTTTTCGGCGACATAGTACGGCTGGTGTTAAGCGCCGCGTTTCTAATTGCCTCGACCTATCTCTTCTTTCGGCAACGGGAAACCATCGCTTATTCTTATTGGCAAATATCTCTGGCAGCCTCAGGCTACAAACGCAACCTAACCGTGGCCGCCCAATTGAAAAAGGCCGACAGTTGGCTGACCTGGATCTGTTACCGGTGGGCGTGGAAGTTTCTGACTGCGGCCTTCATTGAGATCACCAGCGTGGTCTTCCGAATGTCGTTTCACAGGCTATCCGGGGAACAAATTATGCCTCGATGGGAAAGCTGGGTCGCGTATCTGGCCGATGCAATCATTGTCGTCATAGCGCTTTGGGGAGGCTGGCAGATCTATGCTTTTCACCGGTACCCATACGACGATCATCCCATGAGAAAAGTCCTGAATGATTTTCGCGGGAAGAACGCTCACTAGAGTGAAGCGGCCATCGGTCATCTTTACATAGCTTCGTTATGTGTGCGGATCACGCGATGAATCGCTGTGTTCCGGTTCGAATGAAGCCGGCGCGGCGCCCAAATGGCTAGGCAACTTTCCAGCCAGCATCAATCCCAGCATGCGAAAGTCACTGATGAACGACCAGAAGGGATGTCCAAAGGTTGCCGGCTGGTTCTTTTCGATCACGAAATGTCCGGCGAAGGAGAAGCCGTAGCCGACGGGAATCCACAGCAGCACGAGCCAGGGATGATGCGCGACCAGCGCAGCGATCGCCACCAGTGCACCCGCGATCATACCGACAGCATGCATGCGGCGGTTGCCCGCATCACTGTGCTGTTGCAGGTAGAAGTCAAAAAACTCGTTGTAGTTGCGGAACCTTGGCGCTTCGGCCATCGTAGTCAGCTCTATGGGCAAAGTGTACACTGGCTGGCGTCAAGAAGACCGCAGGTTTGTGGCTTGCGGGAGGTCGCGGATGAAGCATCGCCTGTTGGGATGGTTGTGTGTCCTCACAATGTTGAGTTCGGCCGCCTTCGCACAGAGTCCGTTCGCGCCCAAGGTAAGCGGACCGCTGTCGAAGCGGGTCGTGGCCTACCAGATCGATGCCAAGTACGATCCGCCAAGCCACTCCGTCGAAGCTACCGAGACGTTGACCTATCACAACCTGACCGGCCAGGCGCTCGATACTTTTCCATTCCATCTTTATCTGAACGCCTTCCAGCCACAGTCCACGTGGATCCACGAAGCGCATCGCGACGGCAATTTCCGCTCCAGCAATCTGGGGCATTGGAAGCCGGAGGACTACGGATCGAACACGGTGACGTCGTTTGCGGTCGAGGGCATGGGCGACCTGACGAATCAGATGAGGTTTGTTTCGCCCGATGACGGCAATCCTAATGACAGGACCGTTTTTCAGGTGAAGCTGCCGCGGCCGGTTGCGCCCGGGCAGGATGTCGTCTTCCACATAAAGTTCAAGGCCGTCTTTCCCGAGGTAATCGCGCGTACGGGATACAAGCGAACGTTTCTGCTGGCTGGCCAGTGGTTCCCCAAAGTCGGCGTGTGGTGGCACGGGCAGTGGAATTGTCATCAGTTCCACGCCCTGACGGAGTTCTTCGCCGACTTCGGAACCTTTGATGTAAAGGTCACGCTGCCGAAGGACTATGTCATCGGCGCGAGCGGCGTGCAGGTCTCCGATCAGGACAACGGCAACGGCACCAAGACGGTCGCCTTCCACGCCGAGGACATTCACGACTTCGCCTGGACCGCCGATCCAAATTTCAAGGTCATCAACGAGACCTTCAATGGCAGCGTCGGTCCGGTAAAGATCCGCCTGCTGAGTTACGACAGTCATCAACGGCAGTGGCAGCCGTACATCTACTGCGTGACCAATACCATGAAGCGCTTTGACGACTGGTACGGTCCGTACCCTTACGCGCAAATCACCGTGGTCGATCCGCCGCATGGCGCGCTGGAGGCGGGCGGCATGGAATACCCCACGTTCATCACCGGCGACAGCGCCTGGTACATTCCGCCCGGAGTTCACTTCATCGATCTGGTGACAGAACACGAGTTCGGTCACCAGTATTGGTATGGCATGGTAGCCACTAACGAATTCGAGAACGCCTGGCTGGATGAAGGTATCAACAGCTATACCGAAGTCAAAGTGCTGGACAACATGTACGGTGAGAACACCAGCGTTCTTGATTGGCTCGGCGGACAGCTGGGCGAGCGCGAAATCCAGCGCATGCAATATCTGGGAGCACCTGACTTCGATCCACTATCACGCCCCAGCTATCTGGACATGAGCATGGGCAGTTATGGTGCGATCAGCTACGGCAAGACGGCGAGCATGCTCATAACGCTGGAGAAAGTTGTCGGCGAAGAGACGCTGAGGAACGCGCTGCACGTCTATTTCATGCGCTATCGCTTTACTCATCCGACGACCGAAGACTTTGTCAACACCGTGAGTGAAGTTGCCGGCCAGGACCTGAGCTGGTACTGGAACCAGGCGGTCTACGGAACCCAGATGATGGACTACGAGGTGCAGCGCGCCGACTCGACTCCGGTGAAGTGGTGGGACGAAAATCTGAAGGAGAAGAAAGGTGAGACGGAATATGAGACGCAGGTGCTGCTGCATCGCAAGGGCGATTTTGTTTTTCCCGTCGATGCCGTAGTGAAGTTCGACGACGGCTCGACGACGCGCGAACATTGGGACGGAAAGGAGCGATGGGTGCGATATGTGTATCGCAAGAAAGCGCAGGTCGAGTCGGTGGCGATTGATCCTGACTATCAGATAACGATGGACGACAATTACCTGAACAACAGCCGAGTGACCGACGAGCACAACAGCGCGACGCACAAGCTGGCAACCTATTGGACCTTCGTGACGCAGTTTCTGGCGCAGATGCTGAGCTGGTTGGCCTGAGGAGAAGCAATGGCAGACGAACGAAAAGGCGTAGTGGCTGCCGGATTCGGCCTCCTCTGGCGACGGCAGGGCGTGCTGTGGTGGGTATTTATCGTAAGCCTCGTGCTGGGAGGATTGGGAGCGCTGCCCGCGACCAGCAACATTGGGCAAGAATTGAACCACTCGTTGGCTGGGCAGAGGCTGACAACTCGCTTCGATCTCGGCATGTATTTCGAGCTGGTGCGACTGCCTCACGTTGATATCACGCGCTACCGTCCAGCTATCGGGGTTTCTGTATTCCTGTTTTTCCTCTTCATGCTCTTTGTCACCGGTGGAATTCTGGAGACCTATCGCCAGGATCGCCGCCTGAACACCGGCGAGTTCTTCGCGGCCTCGGGTGCTTTCTTCTGGCGCTTCGTGCGATTGCTGCTGCTTTCGATCATTCCCTTCGTCATCGTTGGCATGATCTATCAGGGTCTGAGCAAGCTAGCCGACCACATTGGTGATCGTGCTACTGCTGATCAGGTCGGTATCTTCTGCTCGCTCGGCGCGGTGATCATCTTCATGCTGCTCGCGCTCTGGGTGCGGTTGTGGTTCGATCTCGCGCAGGTTCGTGCGGTGGTCCAGAACGAGCGCGGTATGTGGCGCAACCTGTGGAAGTCGTGGGGGATCACTTGGCGTGCGGGTCTGTTTTGGAGGTATGTTTTCATTGCACTGGTAGCTTGGATCGCAATCGCCATGTGCCTTGTGCTTTGGGCTCATATACCGTCGCCCGCGACATCGCTGATCTTTTTGGTGCTGGAGCTGATCATCTTTGCACAGCTAGCGACGCGACTTTGGCAGCTGGCCAGCGCGATGACCTGGTATCAGCGCTACGCTGAAACCCTGGTTGTAGCTCAGCCGATCATCCAAACCGTTCCTCCTCCAGCAGAAGTAGTTGAGAGGCCGGCAACGGACTTGCCTCCACCTGAACCTGGTCCGGAGCTTCCGCCGGCTAATGCATAACTCGGATAGAAGCTGGCCTCTCGTGGCGATTACGTAACGCGAATCTGCAGGTAAAGCGCGGTGATTCGCTTAGAGTCTTACTACCGGCGAACTAAGGTTTGCGCTTGCGGTGCTAGGACAATTTCCTCCTGTCATTTCGCGCCGCCACGGCATAAACGGCGCGGCCGTCAATATAATCGAACCTTGCCTGCACGTTGTCGCGTTCTGCGTCCTCGTCAAATCCCCTGAGAATTTGGAGCCAGGTTAGCATGCAGTTATGTTTGTACTCGCAGTCTGATCGTCATACCTCTGTCTACAGAAACTCCGGATTAGTCCTCGTTATGCTTTTTCTCCTAATGGCATTGGCAGCTTGCGGAGGAAATCCATCGTCCTCGACGGCCTCTTCCCAACCGCTGACTTCGGTCGTTACTCCGGCGCAACCTGCCGACCCGCCGTCTTCGGGTTCCGGTTCGTCCGATTCGGGATCCTCTTCCTCCTCGTCGTCAAGCAGCCAATCATCATCTTCAAGTTCGTCTTCGGGTAGCACTTCCTCGAGTAGCTCCTCTTCTACGAACAACAGCCCGCCGGGAGTTCCGGCGGGAGCGCAGACCATGTCGGCGGTGCAGGATCTACCGAACTGGCAGTGGTGTACCCGGAAGTTCGATGGCAACGTTTGCGCGGCCGGTCTGGGCGATGCGACCTCGAGCATGACGCCCAATCAAGCCACCCCGTCCATGAGCGGCGCTTCGGCGTGGTTTACCCTTGGCGGAAAGACGGCGTACTCGAATGCTTTGTGGTGGCATTCGTTTGGCCCCAATAGCACGCCGACGCACCTTGTCTATGACCTGTACTTCTATATGAAAGATCCCAATCTGCCCGAAGCTCTGGAGTTCGACGTCAACCAAAGCATGGACGGTGTGCGCTACATCTGGGGCAGCGAGTGCAGTTATCGTAATACCGGGCATTGGGACATCTGGAACGACGAAGCCGGACGGTGGGAGACAACATCCATCCCCTGTCCGGTCGTCTCCGCCGACACCTGGCATCATCTGACCTGGCAGCTTGAGCGTGTCAATGGACAGGTTCACTACATCAGCGTTACCCTCGACGGCAATGTCGGCACGGTCGACAAGTATTACAACCCGCAACAGGACTATAACGGCTCGGATCTCAACGTCGCCTTCCAGATGGATGGTGACTACAGGCAGGATCCGTACTCGGTGTGGCTGGATGATGTGAGCTTGTCTGTCTGGTAGCGAGATAGGAATCACCCCCGGCAGAATTTTGTGAAAGCGTGGTGATCGCGCGGTTAAAATTGTGTTTCTCGATCAAAACGATGCGCCATAGTAACGCAAGCTCTGAGCAGCCGGTCTGCCCGGTGGAACTCCCAGGCGGTCCAAGGAGAGCCACGAAACGCTTATGAGTTCATACGCTGGCATGCGCAGAAGCGGCGAAGCTCGCCCCCGCGCCAACCAGGACGCTTCTCATGACACAGGCCGCGTCTTCTGGTTGACCGGATTGTCCGGCGCCGGCAAGACCACGCTGGCCCGCGAACTGGCAGCACGCTGGCGCGCCGCGGGCCGTCCCGTCATCTTCCTTGATGGCGACGCGCTGCGGGGCGCCATAGCCGAAGACCTGGAGCACAGCGCAGCCGATCGCCGACGGTCGGCGATGCGGAATGCGCGTTTGTGCCGATTGCTTGCCGAACAGGGTATAGATGTGGTTTGCGCGACCATCTCACTCTTCCATGAAGTGCACCGTTGGAACCGCGAAAACATCCCCGGATATCGCGAGATCTACTTGCGTGTTCCGCTTGATGAGCTGCGACGCCGCGACAGCAAAGGTCTGTATACCGGGGCGCAACGCGGCACCGCGCGCGACGTTGTTGGTATTGATGTGCCGGCAGAGACGCCCCAATCGCCCGATCTGATCCTCGACAACTACGGAAGCCTGGATGTAGCCGCTGCGGTCGACCGCATCCTGGCGGCATGTGGCGGCAGCAATAGTGTAGCCAGCTTGGAGCCCGAGCGCCTCGTGCGGTTTGGGACCAAGGCGGAAACGTTGGAGTTGCTCGCTCCGCTGCTGCGAAGTGCCCGCGTTCTCCCACAAGTGCGACTCTCCGTTGCCGACTGGCGTCGGTGTAGCGGGGAAGTGGTCGCGGAGATCGAAGCAGCGCCTTGGGCGGCAGGACGCATGATCGTGCGCAGCAGCACACAGAGCGAAGACGGGGGCGCTTTCGGCTCTCGGGCGGGCGAGTACGAATCCGTGGCCGGCGTTCTCGGTCGCACTGAGCTAGAGCAGGCGATTGAGCGTGTGATTGCGTCCTTCGGCGAGGATGCACCAGACCATGACCAGATCTTCGTGCAGCCCATGTTGGAGCACGTGGCGATGGCGGGAGTGGCTTTCTCGCGCAACACCGGCGGTGGCCCGTATTTCGTGGTGAACTACGACGACCGTTCTGGAGTAACCGATAAGGTTACGGCGGGAGTAGGCGAAAATCTCAAGACTTTTCTTTGCCTCAAATCACGGCCGGATGCGTGTCCATCGTCGCTCGTGCCGGTTATCGCTCTGGTCGCTGAGCTCGAGGCCCTCCTCGGGTGCGATGCCATCGATGTGGAGTTCGCGGTCGCCAGCGACGGACAGCTTTATCTGTTGCAGGTCCGCCCGCTGAGCGTCGACGAGGATGCGCCGGTAGAAGACGCGGAGGTCGATGCCGCGATTGCCGAAGCCGCGCAGAAGATTGAGCTCCTCAGCCGCCCGCATCCCTATCTGCACGGCAGCCGGGCGATCTTCGGAGTGATGCCCGACTGGAATCCGGCGGAAATCATTGGCGTGCGGCCGCGACCACTGTCGCTGTCGCTTTATCGCGAGCTGATCACGGACGCAATCTGGGCATACCAGCGCGACAATTACGGCTATCAGAATCTGCGCAGTTTTCCGTTGCTGGTCAGCTTTCACGGGCTGCCATACATCGATGTCCGCGTGAGTTTCAATTCATTTATTCCGCGCGATCTGCCAGGTGAATTGGCGGGACGTCTGGTGAACTACTACATCGATCGCCTGCTTGCTGAACCACACTTGCACGACAAGGTTGAGTTCCAGATCGTCTTCTCCTGCTACACGCTGGATTTGCCGGCACGGCTAGGCGTGCTTTCGCAGTACGGGTTCTCGGCAGATGATGTTACTGAGCTGACAGGCGCTCTGCGACGTCTCACCAACCGCATCATTCATGGCGAAACCGGACTGTGGCGGCAGGACAGGACCAAGATCGATATCCTGGCCGAACGATTTTCGACCATCGGTCACGCAAGGATCGACAAGGTCAGCCAAATTTACTGGCTGATGGAGGATTGCAAGCGATACGGGACACTTCCTTTTGCCGGTCTGGCACGTGCCGGGTTCATCGCCGTTCAACTACTCCAGTCCTTCGTTGAGGTGGGCATTCTCAGCGATCAAGAAGCCGCCACGTTCATGGCGAGCGTGGACACCATCGGCTCGCGGCTAGGACGAGACTTCACGCAGTTGTCGAAGGCGGAGTTCCTGGCCCGCTACGGACATCTTCGACCCGGAACCTACGATATCTTGTCCCCGCGTTACGACGAGGCGCCTGATCTTTACTTTGACTGGTCGGACACGCGGCCGCCGGCGTCGGAAGCACCGCGTTTCGCGCTCTCCATCCAACAGCTGCGCCAGCTCGAGCAATTGCTGAAACAGCATGAGCTGGAGATCGATGTTTTGGGATTGATCGAGTTTGTGAAAGCCGGCATTGAAGGTCGAGAGTATGCAAAGTTCGTCTTCACTCGCAGCCTGAGCGACGCCCTGTCGCTCATCCGGCAGCTGGGAGAGGATCATGGGCTTTCCGGGGAAGACTGCGCCTTTCTGGACTACAGCGTCATTCGGACGCTGTACAGCGAAAGCGGTCCGGTGCGGGAAGCGCTGCTGGAAAGCGTGACCCGAGGCCGGGAGCAGTACGCTCTCACCCGTCGTCTGGTGCTGCCGCCGGTCATTGCGAGGCCCGAAGAGGTATTTGCGTTTCATCTGCCTCCGAGCCAGCCGAATTTCATCACCCAGAAGGAAGTGACGGCCCGAGTAGCGTCGGTCACCGATGCACCGGAGAGCTTCGCCGGACGCATTCTATTCGTGCCCAGCGCCGATCCGGGCTACGACTGGATCTTCACCCGCGACATCAGCGGATTCGTGACGCAGTACGGCGGCGCCAACAGCCATATGGCAATTCGTGCCGCCGAGCTGGGCATACCTGCTGTCATCGGCGCGGGCGAGACCTTGTTCCGGCAATGGCAAAGCGCAACGACGCTGTGTCTCGACTGCACCAACCAGAGAGTTGTCGTCGTCGCATGAAGGCAGTCGGCGTCACACAACGGGTCGAGATCGTTCCAGGTTATGGCGAACGCCGCGATTGCCTGGATCAAGCCTGGACCAAATTCCTGATCAGCTGCGATCTGCTTCCGGTGTTGCTTCCCAATGTTGCGGAGGCCGCGCTGGCTTTGTGCGAAAAGACCCGGGTTGCCGGGCTGGTGTTGACCGGTGGCAACGATTTGACGGCACTTGGCGGCGACGCTCCGGAACGTGATGTGACCGAGAATGCTTTGCTGGATTTCGCCGAAAGCCATACTTTGCCTGTGCTCGGCGTGTGCCGCGGCATGCAAGTGGTACAGCAGCGTACTGGAATTCGATTGCGTCGCGTGGAGGGACATGTGGCGCAACGGCAGGTCATACGAATTAACGGCGAGCCAGCCGAGGTTAACAGCTACCATCATTTTGGCGCTTGCGAATCGCGGCCACCGCTCGACGTCTGGGCGGTTGCCGACGACGGCGTAGTCAAGGCGGTTCGTCACTCCGCCAAGCCCACGGTCGGGATCATGTGGCACCCTGAGCGCTGCTCACCGTTTCGCGCTGCCGACGTGGAGCTGTTCCGCCAAGTCTTCGGAGTTCAGTAATGCGTGCGATCATTCTCGCCGCCGGCCGCGGCAGCCGTTTGGGGCATCTGGGAGCGAACCGGCCTAAATGCCTGGTTACACTCGAAGGTAAACCGCTTATCGAATACCAACTGGCTGCGTTACAGCGTGGTGGAGCGAACGAGATCGGAATTGTGCGGGGCTATCGCGCGGAGATGATCGACGTTCCCGGCCTTGCCTATTTCACCAACCAGCGTTGGGCTGAAACCAACATGGTGATGTCGCTGGCGACGGCTGCCAGCTGGCTGCGCGATGGACCGGTCATCGTCAGCTACGCGGACATTTTTTACCCTGGCGAACTGGTGCGACGTTTGGCCGACGCGCCAGGCCCACTGGTGATCTCTTATGATCGTAAGTGGCGTGATCTGTGGGCGCGGCGCTTTGCCGATCCGTTGGCCGACGCCGAGACGTTCTATACGGATGCTGCTGGCCGCTTATTGGAGATCGGCGGCAAGACCGATAGGATCGAAGAGATTCAGGGTCAATATATGGGGTTGCTGAAATTCACTCCCGCAGCGTGGAGTGCGGTGGAAACCCTGCTCGGTGAACTCGATTCGGCAAGCCGCGATCGCCTCGATATGACCGGACTGCTGCGCCGACTGCTAATCACGAACTTTGCGATCAATACGCTCGCCACGGACGGGCAATGGGGCGAGATCGACAATCCGGAAGATGTCGCGCTCTATGAGAGCATGGTAAGGAAAGGCGAACTCCTGCTTGAGAATCCAGACCAAACCACGACAGCAGCAGGACAATGATGTGAATCGGCGGCTGGAGGTTGCGGTCGTCGATAGTGGCGGGAAACTCCGAATCAGAAGGCCCGCAATCTGTCCATCATGACGAAGCACGGAGACTTCACGGGGCTAGCGGTCGACTATGCCAGGTTTCGCGCGGGTTATGCACCGCAGGTTGCGAAGGCGATCCTCGGTTACCTGGGGCGGGATCCCGCCAGCATCGATGCGGTCGACGTCGGTGCGGGGACGGGAATTTGGACGCGAATACTTGCCTCCTATGGGCTGCATTCCATCGTCGCGGTCGAACCCAACGATGACATGCGTGGACAAGGAATCAAGCGCTCGCATGACATCGATATCAAATGGCGAAAAGGCTCGGCTGAAGCGACGGGGTTGGCGGACCAATCGGCCGACCTGGTTTCCATGGCGTCGTCATTTCACTGGGCCGACTTCGATCGGGCGTGCGAAGAGTTCTATCGCATATTGCGTCCTGGGGGCTTATTCGTCGCCTTGTGGAACCCGCGGCTGATCGAGGCCAACCCGTTACTGGTGGAGATCGAGGCGCAGATTACTCGCCTGAAGCCGGATGTGAAGCGGGTATCGTCCGGCCGC
>JASHXK010000118.1 GCA_030043575.1 Terriglobales bacterium | reverse complement strand
TACAGCATGCCTTTGGGATAGGCGACGTCGAAGATGCTGTTCAAGTCGCAGTACGTGATCGGCTGAATCATGTCGAACAGTGGCGATCCGAGTCGCTTGAGCGGGCCGAGAGACCGTTCGCCATCCGCGATTGATCCGAAGTACGCAGCTCCGACGATGGCTACCTTCGCGCCGGAACCATCCGGCGCATGCCCGACCCCCGCAATGTAGGTCGTTTGATCGCTCGCCGACGCGGTGAACTCGCCATAGGCACGCAAGACCTCGCGCGCCTGCGCCAGCGGCCAGGCGATCGCGCCGGCCATGATCGTCGGCCCGACCGGATGCAGCTGGTATTCGAGCGACGAGACCACGCCGAAGTTTCCGCCTCCGCCACGCAGCGCCCAATAGAGATCAGGATTCTCGTCATTGCTGGCGCGCACGATTTTTCCATTTGCAGTAACGACAGTTGCAGCAACGAGATTGTCGGTCGCCAGCCCATGCATTCCGGCCAGGTAGCCGTAGCCGCCGCCGAGCGTCAGGCCGGCGATGCCTGTGGTGGAAATCACTCCGCCGGTGGTAGCAAGGCCGTGCTCCTGCGTCGCGCGATTAAGCTCGCCCCAGGTAACCCCGCCCTGCGCAACGGCGCGCCGCTTCGCGGCATCGACTGTTACCGCCTTCATCAGGGAAAGATCGATCATCATCCCGCCCTCGACGCTGGCGCGGCCGGTGACGTTGTGGCCGCCTCCGCGAACCGCGATCTCCAGCCCGTGTTCGCGTGCGAAGGCAATGGCTGCGGCAATGTCGGCCTCATTGCGGCAGCGAGCGATAACGGCAGGGTGCTTGTCGATCAGGCCGTTGTGCAGCGCGCGGACGTCATCGTAGTCCTGATCGCTGCGCTGAAGAACGGATCCCGTAAAGTTGCTGCGAAGCTTGTCCAAAGCAGAGAGGGCGATTTGAGGTTGTGCCATAGTGATAGTGTTGTCACGGAATCGGAGATTGTACTGCGCTCCGACGCAATCCACAACGTTGGGCGCAGCTTTAGCTGCGCCGTTTCAACTCCTTTGTTTTTGTCATCCCGAGGAGGAGTTTAGTCCGACGAGGGATCTGCTTTTGACTTTGTCAGCAGCCTGTCCAGCCGCTGCCTTACGCTCATTACATGCCGGGGCAGCTCCAGCAGCGATCCCTCTTCGAGGATCGGAATGAGCTTGTCGAACTCGGGCCCCGAATGCGATCCGGTCAGCGCCACTCGCACAGGATGGAACAACTCTTTCCCCTTAGCGCCCGTCATCGTCTTCACTTCATTCATGATCGTCTTGAAACGCTCCGGTGTCAGCGGTGCGGCATCCGACCCCGCCAGCTGCGCAAACTCCTCCAGCACTTCATTCGTTTTCGGGGCAGCCCACACGTCGGCATTCTCCGGCGAATTCGCTGCTGCTGCCGCGTCATACTGAAAGATCAACGCCGCCCGCTCCGGCAATTGCTCCAGCCGATCCACCGACGGCACCAGCAACGCCACAATTTTCTCAAACCACTTGCGGATCCTCTCATCCGGCTTTGCCGGCAGTAGTCCGGCGCGCACGAAGTACGGCTCAGCAAGCTTCTCAATCCGCTCCGGAGGGCTTTGTTTGATGTAATGCCGATTCAGCCAGTACAGCTTCTCCATGTCGAAAACGGCGGGCGACGGCGTCACTCGCTGCAGCGAGAATTCCTTTTTCAGCTCCTCGGGTGTGAAGATCTCGCGCGTGCCGCCGCTGGGCGCCCAACCCAGCAGCGCGAGGTAGTTCATCAGTGCCTCGGGCAACACGCCCATCTCGCGGAAGTTCGCAATCGAGGTCGCGCCATGCCGCTTCGAAAGCCGCTCGCGGTCGCTGCCCAGAATCGTCGACAGATGCGCGAACTGGGGCACCGGCCAGCCTAGCGCCTCGTATAGCGCCACCTGTTTTGGCGTATTCGACAGATGATCGTCGCCGCGAATGACATGCGTGATCTTCATCAGCGCGTCGTCGACCACCACGACGTAGTTGTAAACCGGAATGCCTGTCGAGCGCAGGATGATGGGATCGCTCACCACCTCGTTGGAGAACTCGACCGCGCCGTGCACGATGTCGTGAAAGCGAATGGGATGCTCGGGAATGCGCAGCCGGATCGCCGCCGCCTCGCCGCTCGCCCTCCGCTGCTGCGCCTCCGCCGGATCCAGCGCACGGCAGTTGCCCGAGTACACGGGCGGCAGCTGATTGGCCAACTTCTCCGCGCGATCGCGCTCCAGTTCCTCCTGCGAGCAGAAGCACAGATACGCATTACCCTCTCTCAGCAGCCGCTCTGCCTGCTCGTGATACATCGCCAGCCGGTCGCTCTGTCGATATGGCCCATATGGGCCGCCGACATCCGGACCCTCGTCCCAGTCCAGCCCCATCCACTTCAAATCGTCGAGCAGTTGGCCTTCGAAGCGCGCCTCACTGCGCTCCACATCGGTGTCTTCGATGCGCAGCACCATCACGCCGCCCGCCTGCCGCGCGAACAGCCAGTTGAACAGCGCTGTGCGCGCATTGCCGACGTGCAAATGTCCCGTTGGCGACGGCGCAAACCGAACTCGCACCTGCGAAGAATTGTTCACAGTTTGATGTTAACAAGAGCTAACGCGGAGATGGTCGCAGAAGAGCAACTTGGGCCGTGATGCACGATCCCGAAGGCCACAACATCCTTCTGCTGCAGATCAACCGCTGACCTGAGCGATGCGCCAGCGCACGCGCGATCGCGTCGCCACGAACTCTACCCGCCCGCCGCCTGCTGCTTGATCTGCCGTGCGCGCTCGTAAACCTTCACGTACTCGCGCGCGGAGTTCGTCCAGGAATAGTCCTGCGCCATGCCGTTGCGCATCAGTGCCTGCCAGGCATTCTTGTCGGTACGATAGAGCGATATAGCGGCTCGTAGCGTTTCCAGCATTACCTCACCGCTGTACTCGCGGAACTTGAATCCCGTTCCCTTCATCGTTCGCGGATCGAATTGCTCCACGGTATCGTCGAGCCCGCCGGTCGCCCGCACCACCGGCACGGTGCCGTACTTCAGGCTGTAGATCTGGTTCATGCCGCAGGGTTCATAGTGCGAAGGCATCAGGTACAGATCGCTGCCGGCCTCGATCTTGTGCGCCAGCGGGTCGTCGTAAGCGACTCGCACTCCAACTTTTTGCGGAAACTGCTTGCTCAGCCGGCGAAACATGTCTTCATACTCCCGCTGTCCGCTGCCGAGCACGACCAGGATCAGTTCCTCCAGCACCAGCCGATCCGCGACTTGCTGGACAAGATCAAAACCTTTTTGCGG
>JASHXK010000117.1 GCA_030043575.1 Terriglobales bacterium | reverse complement strand
TTCAGCGCGCGCAGTACGTCGAGCGTCGTGTCCTCGCGCGGCGATTCGTCCTTGCTGAACAGCACCGGCGGCGCACCCTTCTTCTTCGCCGGCAACTCAACCGGTACGATCTGATCTTTGAAGCGGCATTCGTTGATCGCGCTCACCGCTTTGCGATGCGAGTTGAGCGCGTATTCGTCTTGCTCCTCGCGCGTGATCTTGTATTTCTCGGCCACGTTTTCGCCCGTGTTGCCCATGTGGTAGTCGTTATAGGCGTCCCACAGGCCGTCGTGCACCATCGCATCCACAACCTTCTGATCGCCCAGACGAAATCCCTTGCGCGCGTTCTGCAGAAGATAGGGCGCATTGGTCATGCTCTCCATGCCCCCGGCGACGACGATGTGAGAATTGCCGGTCTGGATCGCCTGCTGCGCCAGCGCAACTGCCTTCAATCCCGAGCCGCAGACTTTGTTGATGGTCATCGCGCCGACGCTGGATGCCAGTCCGCCTCCCAGCGCCGCTTGCCGTGCCGGATTTTGACCCAGCCCTGCCGACACGACGTTGCCCATGATGCACTCATCGACCGAGTTGGGATCGATGCCCGCGCGCTTTACCGCTTCACGGACGACGATGGCGCCCAACTGCGGCGCGGTGAAATCAGAGAGCGAGCCTTGAAACTTTCCGATTGGCGTACGTACTGCCGAGACGATGACGACATCTTCGACGAAGGCCATGATGGAGCTCCTGAGGAAAGATCGATAACGAACATTATAAGATGGAGACACGTTGGCCTCGGACGCACAAATCCCACCCGAAACGCCGAAATCCCCCGCGTCGCGAGCACGCCTGCTGGCTCCGTGGTGGCACACCGCGATCCTGATCGCGATGCTGCTGATGGTCTCGGTGAGCGGCACGCGTGGCAAGCACGCGCTGTCTGACGCCCACAAGCTGGCACTGTATTTTTGGACCATGACGTGGGAGTGGATTCTGACCGGCATAGTCTGGCTGGGGATCCGCAAACGCATGCGCCTGCGCGACCTGATCGGCGGACGATGGGCAACGATGGAGGATTTCTTCCTCGACGTCGTCTTCGCCGGCGCGTTCTGGGGCTGCGCGATGTTCGTCCTGGGAGTTGGCGGCAAGTTGATGCATCTCGATCATCCCGGCAAATTCGAAAGCCTGCGCCGGCAGCTCGGGTTTCTGAGTCCGACGACGAACCTGGAGCTCGCCGTTTGGTTCTCGGTAAGCGCGACCGCCGGCTTCTGCGAAGAGATCATCTTCCGCGGGTATTTCCAGCAACAGTTCGCCGCGATGACCAACTCGACGCTGATGGGAGTGCTGCTCTCGGCGATCGTGTTTGGGGCGTCGCACGGTTACGAAGGCGTCGCGCGCATGATTTTGATCGCAATTTTCGGATTAATGTTTGGGTTACTCGCCTGGTGGCGAAAGAGCCTTCGCGCGGGGATGATGGCGCATGCGTGGCACGATGCGCTGAGCGGCGCACTTTTGCGAGCATTGAAATAGCCAGTGTTTATGCGGCTTCCACGCATGTGCGAGTGCGACGATGCAAAGACGATGCAGGTGCAATCAGAAAATCACGACGACGAAGTCACCCTTCGTTCGCTTCTTGCATCGTCGCCGAGAAATTTTGCATGCGTTTTTTGCTTGACTATTCTTTTCAATGACTCTATACAACTAACAAAATGCGATGAAAGTGATCGCAAACATCCACGACAAGTGGAAAAGGGAGAATAGAAAACATGGCAACTAAGAAGGCTGCAAAGAAGGCTAAGAAAGCTGCGAAGAAGAAGAAGCACTAACCTTAGTCTTTGACCGAACGAACCGGGGGACGCGCAAGCGTTCCCCTTCGCTTTTGCGCTCAATGCAGTTTTGCCGTTTTAGCGGCGGCGGGGCGGGGAAGCGGTTTCTCCTGCGTCGGGCAGATCGTCTGATACGAACACCACCCACACGCGCCGCTGGGCTTGGGGTCGAACTCGCCGGCGGCGATTTTCGCAGCGATCGAGCGCACTTCCTCTTCCGCGGCCAACAAGTCCTTCGCCGTGCGCCGGGTTTCGACGGCCGCTCCGTTTTCCAGATTGATGAAGGCCAACGATGAAGCGGTGTGGCCCAACGCCTTCGCCGCAAGCGCGTAAACAGAAAGCTGCAAGCTGTCATCGGCAATTTCCTGTGTCTTCGCCCTGCCGGTCTTGAAGTCGATGATAGCGATCTCGCCGTTGGCGAGGCGATCAATCCGGTCGAATCGGCCTTTTACCTTCGCTCCGCCGATTTCAACTTTGAACCGGCGTTCGGTTTCGAGAACCTGGTTAGCAGGATGCGCGAGCGGAGATTGCAAAAAGGCAGTCAACTGCTCGCGGCCCTGCTTTGTGTAAAGATCGCGTTGCACCTCGTCGTCAATCTTCGCTTTGCCGAATTCGTCGAGGAAACAGGCGATCACACTGGCCTCATCCGGTGGACGGCCGGCACGTACGCCATCGAAATACGCTTTCAGGGCCAGATGGATTGCGTTGCCAAATTGCATAGGAGCGCTTGCGTCTTCCGGCAGGCGCCAGTCGTAACGCAGCTTGTATTTCAGCGGACAGTTGTCATAGTCCTGCAAGGAGCTCGCGCTCAAAACCAGTAAGCGGCCATCCTGCCGCGGCTCCAACCGAGTCCACTCCGAGACCTGCAGCGCCGGTTCAGCAGCAGCGGCATGAATCGCGAGGCATGCTTCAGGCGGCAGCATCCGGCATTCGATAGCGCCTCGCAAAGCTCCACTCGCGTGCGATACCAGATCGCGCATGTAGCCTTTTGGGGGTGCGGCCTGCTTATGTTCGCGGCCGGCCTTGCCGCAGATGTAAAGTTCGTTCATGGCGCGCGTCATGGCGACATAGAACAGACGCCGCTCTTCCTGATCGTGGCGAGTTTTGGGATCGCTCTCCGACTGCGGCCGGGTGCGCAGCTGTTCCGGAAATTCCACCAGGGACTCCTTGTAGCCGCTGGGGAAAGATGGCGAGCACACCCGCGCCACGAACACGCAAGGGAACTCCAGACCTTTAGCAGCGTGGACGGTCATCAGTTGCACCGCATCGTCGAGCGGCGCGGTCGCCAGCTCGCCAGGCTCAAGTGCGGCCACGGGATCGTCCTCGTCCGTCTCCTCCACCAGCGCGCCCTTCGCTTCTTCGCGAAAGACCGTGATGTACTGCAGGAAATCGTTGAGGGTGCCCGCGCCGACGATCTGCTTCGGTTTTTCCAGCCAGCGATTGGCAAACTCGCAGAGCCGGCGCAGCGGCATCGAGCCAGAAAGTCCGAAGGCGCGCTGTGCGATCTCGAGCGCAGGCGCGAGCCCGTTGTTGGCGTCGAGGAGTTCCTGACGCGCCGCACGAATCGTCTCGACCACTTGTGCGCCGCCAGGGGCGTTTTCCAGCACGGTCTCGGGGGAAAAGCTCTCACCCGCCAGCGCGAGCTCATCGCGAAACCGTTCGGGATCGACGCGGAA
>JASHXK010000116.1 GCA_030043575.1 Terriglobales bacterium | reverse complement strand
AGTCAGCGGCGCGGCTTGTCCATGTCGCTCCTCGCCGGAGTGTACGCAGCGCGTGGCGTCGGCTTGGCGCTTCTTAATTTCGGATTTGCTCATTGCGATGCGCCCCCTAGGTAAGAAAACTGATTCTAAAGGAAACGGTGGTGGCGAACTTCGGTTTCACTTCGGGAATCGCAGCCCAAAGAACCATCTCTTGGATTGACTTCCCGCAGTTCTGCGCTAGAGTCTGGCATTAGGCGCATACCTCAGCTTCGCTCTGCGCCCGCCGTGCGCCGGTTGCGTGGGCAGAGCTACGGCAGAAGCGATCGATCTGCCGCCGGCTCCCTGGCCCCGGTTGTCGAGCCCCGTACGACTCCAACTTTCGACATCTCTCGACCGTTTGGCCAGTAAGTCATAGCAAGGTGGATTCCATGACAAATAATCTGCGGACTTCTAGATTAGTTGCTCTCGTGCAGCCGCGCAGCCGAGCGGTCAGCGCTTCGAAAAAGCTCAGCCTGCCGGCGATCTGTGTGGTCTGTTTGTTCTGTCTCGCGGCGGTGATCGCCGCGCCGGCACAGAACGTCCTCTTCACGACTCTGGTGAATTTCGACGGGTTGGATGGCAACGAGGTCTACTCCGGCCTGGTACAAGGCACCGACGGCAATTTCTACGGGACAACGTACTTTGGCGGAGTTTATGACTGGGGCACGGTCTTCAAAATGACCCCCAGCGGCGCCGTGATCACGCTATACGCCTTCAACGGGACCGACGGCAGCGAACCCACCGCCGGACTGGTGCAGGCCAGCGACGGCAATTTTTACGGGACCACCGACGGCGGCGGAGCTTACCTCGGGGGCATGGTCTTCAAAATCACGCCGGCGGGCACGCTGACCACGCTCTACAGCTTTTGCTCCCAACGGCTCTGCCCTGACGGCGAGTGGCCATCGGATGCGCTGGTGCAAGCCAGCGACGGCAACTTCTACGGGACAACTTACACCGGCGGGAATTTGAATCCCACCATCTGCGCTTCGCCCTTCGGTCAGGGCTGTGGCACAGTCTTCAAAGTCACCCCGCAGGGCGTGCTGACTACGCTGTACAGATTTTGCGCTCAGCCGAACTGCGTTGACGGCGCGTTGCCTTGGGGTGGGCTGGTGCAAGCCACGGACGGGAACTTCTACGGGACGACCGTGAATGGCGGGATTCAATCCGACAACTGCCCCTATGGCTGTGGAACGGTCTTCAAGATCACCCCAGCTGGCCTGCTGATCACGCTGTACAGCTTCGACGGCAACGACGGTAGCTCCCCCGCCGGTACGCTGGTGCAGGCCAGCGATGGAAACTTCTATGGGACAACCCAGAGTGGCTCCGTTTTCAAGATGACCCCAAGCGGCACCGTGACCACGTTGCAATCCTTGAGCGGGCCGGCTATCGCCGGGCTGGTGCTAGCCAGCGATGGAAACTTCTATGGGACGACCGTCGAGGGCGGCGACCCCAACTGCAGGGCCGGCTGTGGCACGGTTTTCCAGATTACCTCAGCGGGCGTGCTGACCACGCTGCACAACTTCGAGGGACCTCCAACCGACGGCTCTTATCCTCAGGCAGGGCTGGTGCAAGGCCGCGACGGCTTCTTCTACGGGACAACCTGGGGCGGCGGGACCAATGACGACGGCACAGTCTTCCGCATCGGCTTGGTTAACACCTGCGCCACCTGCCGGCCGTGAGCTGAGGGAGCTTGCTAATGCAACACCCCAAAGCGTAGCCAGAGTAAAATACCTCCATGGATTTCCACTTCACCGCCGTCTTTCGTCGCGTTCCCGAGGGATTCATAGCCTTCGTTGAAGAATTGCCCGGTGCGAACACTCAGGGCAAGACCATCGAGGAAGCGCGGGCGAATTTGCAGGAAGCGGTGGCTCTAGTGCTCGAGGCCAACCGCACCTTGGCGCAAGAGTCAGCCGCCGGCCAGGACGTGATTCGAGAGCCGTTGACGGTCAGCGCGTGAAACGTCGCCAATTGGTTCGGCACCTTGAGCGGCATGGTTGCGAACTGCTGCGCGAAGGAGCGAACCACTCGATTTACGCCAATCGTTCAGCCGGTAAAGCTTCGGCAGTTCCGCGTCACTCCGAAATCAACGATCAACTCGCACGGAAGATCTGCAAGGATCTGAATATTCCATTCCGTCAATAGCTGCTCCACTCACCCCTCCACCACAATCCCCGCCTTCATCCCCTGCTTGGTGCTCAGCGCCCACGCCATCCGCGGAGTATTGTGCGCCATCCCAAATCTTCCGCGCGCATCGACACTGATGATCCCGCCATGTCCGCTGAGCCGCGTCTTCAGGTAATACAGCGCCTGCTGCGCGGCTTCCTGCGGAGCCGTGCCATTCTCCACCCGATCCGCCGTCCACTTGGCCAGCACCAGCTTCATCATCGGCTCGCCCCAGCCGGTGGTCGACACCGCCGCGCTGCGATTGTCCGCATAACATCCGCATCCGATCAGCGAGGAATCGCCCACGCGTCCCGGCGCTTTGTTCAGCGTTCCGCCGGTCGAGGTCGCTGCCGCGATGTTGCCATCGGCGTCCAGCGCTACGGCGCCCACCGTGTCGTGCGAGCGCGTCGGCCCGAACTCGTCCGGCATTTGCAGATACGCCTGCTTCTTCGCCTCGCGCAGCCGCTCCACCTCCCGCGGAATCACCAGCTCCTCGTTGGCGCACAACTCGATGCCGTGCTCCTGCGCGAAGCGCTCCGCGCCCGTGCCGACAAAATAAACGTGCGGGCTCTCGGTCAAAATCTTCTTCGCCGCGCGAATCGGATTGCGAATGTGTTCCACGCAGCCCACGCCGCCGGCCCGCAGCGTCGCGCCGTCCATGATGAGCGCGTCCAGTTGCACCCGTCCGTCCATGTTGAGAAACGACCCTCGGCCCGCGTCGAAGGTCTCATCCTCCTCCATCGCCACTACCGCCGCCTCGGCCGCATCCAGCGCACTGCCGCCGCGCCGTAGCAGCTGCCAGCCCGCCTCGGCCGCCTCCCGTACGCCGCGCAGATGCGGCTCCACCATGTCTTCCGGAATCGCCCACGCCCCACCGTGGACCAGCATCACAGGATCGGCCGCCAACTCTCCGCCCTCGCACTCAGAAGTGGCCTCGCTCGTCAGAGGCAAACCCGAAAGCATAGCAGATGCCGATGACACAGCCCGCGGGCGCTCTGACTCTGC
>JASHXK010000115.1 GCA_030043575.1 Terriglobales bacterium | reverse complement strand
GCCTCAGCGCCTATCGCAGCATGACCTATTCCACGTCGCTTGCTGTCGAGGAGATGCGTAGTTCAAAAACTGCACTGGTGGGACTGAAAAGGCTGCTTGCCGACGGCTCAGTGTTCTGGCTGGTCTCGCGTCCGTTCGTCAGGGCGTGGCGTGCGACCCGACGGCGATTACGGCGCCCGTACTGGCGACGGGTAACTGGGACATCTTGAACGATCGTCAGTGCGATATGGGGCGGCTCTGGCTAGTCAGACATTGAGGCGGCGTCAGAAGCCGACTGGGCCCGGGTGACGGCCTTTTTCTCGGAGTCCGCGTTCGGAAATACTTGGCGGTCACCTCCTGCCAAAATTCGTTTGGCTTCCGAGGCTACTTCTTTCCTGGGCGCGCCAGGGCCTTTGATGACTCGCTTATCGGAGCTTAGATAGTACCCAAGTACCTTGGTGTAGTAACGGAAGCGAATGCCCAAGCGCACCATTGCCTTCGTCAGGCGACTCGTTCCGAAGTAGTCATAGGCCTCGCTGAAGTCGATCAATCCCTGACATTGCTCGCGCAGAGCTCGAAGCACATCCTGACTCGCCGTCTGACCGCCAAAGTGCACTACCTTAGCGCAGGGCGTGTAATAAACCTTATAACCAAGACGATGCAACATGTAGTTGTAAGAGAGATCGGGCATCGCCCAGCGAAATCTCTCGTCCAGCAAGCCTACGGCTTCCCAGGTAGAGCGGCGGATAAGGTATACGCTGGTGCCGATACTCTGCACCGGTTGCGCTTTGGAATAGTCGAAGTCGGTGTTGTAGTAGCGGTTCATCAGCTTGCTTTTCGGAAACAGCTTGTGCCAATTCAGCGTCTGCAAAACGAAGACACTAAGATTGGCAAAGCCACGGATGTGATGCTGTACGCTGCCGTCGGGATTGAGTAGTTTGGGAGCGCATACCGCCACATCCGGATGCTCATCCATGAAGCGAACCAGTGGTTCAAAGGCATTCTGAATCAGCACGGTATCGCTATCCAACAGGCAGGCATACCTTCCCCGAGCGATGCGGATTCCCTTGTTCACACTGCGCGCGTAGGACTCATTCGACGGGTTCCTGACCAAAGTCACTTCCGGGAAGTCCTCCGCCACCATATCCGCGCTGCGGTCGGGAGAGTTCCCATCCACGCAGATCACCTCGAAAGTTATCCCCTCTGTATAGCGGTACAAGGAATCAAGGCAATGGCGCAGCAGTTCGCGGGTATTGTAGTTGGCGATGACTACCGTGAGGTCGAGTGGCAACTTTGTCATTCAGAGGTCCTCATCGATGATGGTACAACCCGGGCAGGAATACCAAATACCGTTTGATTGGGTCCGACCGAACTCATTACCACCGAATTGGCGCCAACGGTGGCATTGTTCCCAATCTGGTATGGCCCTAACACTTTGCAGCCCGCACCCAGAATTACATTGTCGCCGATTTCGCAGCGCAATTCTCTAGTGAATTCCATGTCGGGACGAATCGCTCCCAAACCCACGCCCTGGAATATGCTCGCATTACGGCCAATCCGCCAGGCGCCAATGACGCAGCCCACTGGGTGCGCAAAGAAGACTCCTGGCCCAATGTCGCACTTTGGTGTGACTTCTAGCCCGAACAGCACAAGGTTCAAGTAAGTGCAAAGCTTGGGGAGCATCGGGATACCGGCCAACATCGCAGCCCGGCCGGTCCGGCACAGCACATTGGGCAAGAAGCGGAAGTGCAGCAGCCGAATGAGAAACCGAAAGGCGTTGGGCTGCACGCTCCGCTTGCCCTCCAACTCGTACTGCCGGGCGAGATCGCTGTATAGCAAGTCCTTTAGCTGTGACATTCCTCACAGTTACCTCGCGGTGAATTGAGACCGGTGTGTTCCACATTGTCGCAGATCACCTGCATTGGCGGTAAACATCCAAGGTCTCTTGTCCGCAGCGTTGCCAGCTATACTGCGCTGCGACCTCGCGGCCCCGCTTGATCGATTGCTGCCGTGCGTCTTCATCGTTGACAGCTCGCAACAATTCCCGCGGAAATGATCCTTGATCCTCAGGATCAAGGTAGAACGGCGCATCGTGACACACTTCCACCACGGCCGGTATACGGCTGGCCAGGACGGGGCACCCAACCGACATTGCCTCCAGCGGGGGGAGTCCGAATCCTTCGTTGAACGACGGATACACAAACAGTCTGGCGCCGGCATACGCCTCGGCGAGCAACCCATCGGCAACCTTTGGCAGGCAGAACACGCTGCCCTTCAGGCCCAGTTTGGCGACCAGTGCTTCTTCCTCTGCGGTGAGCAGACCGCCGCCCAACACGAGTAGATCGCAACTATCGTGCAACCTGCTGTCGGAAAACGCCTGCAGCGTACCTGAGAAGTTTTTGAACGCCGCTCTCATACCGACATACAGGATGTAGTCACGACGCGCATGTTGCCGCAGTTGCGCGGCCGCTTCCACGCTTCGCGGCAGGCTACTGAGTCCGTGATGAATGACCCGCGTTTTTGCTGGGTCTACGTTGTAGAACCGGAGTAGATCCTGACGACAGGCTTCCGAGACGCAGATGATCGCGTCTACCCTGGGGAACAGCCGTTTTCGCGCCCAGAAAATCTTCTTCGCGTCCGGAAAGAAGTGTGGGTATCGCTCATGAGTGCAGTCATGATGAGTAGCGACGACACGCCGTGCTCTCACCATCGGCATGCGCAGGTAGGTTGTCGGGTGATAGACATCCATCTGCCCATGGAACGGCGCTGCCAGATTGCTCCAGGCCTCATTAGCTAGATAGCGCAAGGTTCCGGGAGGCAACCAATCGCCAAAACTACTGACCCGCACCTTCGTCGAGTCCAGCGATCGAAAGGGATAAACCGTCCCGTTTACTCCCAACAGGAACTCGGTTTCGACATCCGGAACCGTGACCAGGAACTTCATCAGCTCGTAAAAGTATCGCGAGGCGCCGCCGGCATTTTGCAGGGAAAAAACCTGATGGTCGTATAGGACCCTCATGGCGCCAGCCTAGGGATTCTCCGTTTGCAAGCGACGACCGGAATCGTCGATCTTCGGCAACCCCTGGGTCGTCACGGCCATTGGCGGCCAGGCGGGCCCAAGCGAATTCAGAAGCCAGAGCAGGAAGCCCTCCAGGACCAGCCAGCCCCAAAATAGCGGGAACGGCGCGCCGGGAAAGAGTTCGATGAAATTTACGAAACCTAGCTGGACTACCAGCGCCAACGACAGCAGATCCCGGCGGAGCAGGAAGCGTTCGAATACTGCCTTCGAAACCCACGCCGCCAGCAGACCGGCCCCCACTACTCCCGGGATGCCAAAATCAGCGTACCCTACCGACCACGGCAACATGCCGGGAGTGAATCCCGTGCGCCTGACCGTGGTGTCAAATCCGGAGTAGATGTAGCGCAGAAGATTGTTCTGTCCATAAACAAATGGTTTTTCGGGATACAGACCCCGCGGAACATAAAACCAGAGATCGGAAAGGGTGATCTGTCCCCAGCGGAAGGCATGCCCATGGAAGTTTTCCAGGAACCGTGCCGAGTAGTTAAAGTAGTCGAAGTAGTGGATCGCATCAGAGACAGTGGCAGCAGTATGCTGCGCTAGCTGTAATCCCACCACGCCGGCCAGCAGCAGAGCGCCGCCCAGCATGAAGGTAAGAGCGCGCATCCTCCGAATTAAGAAGTGAATGTAGAAGGCGCCCACCACCGGATAGGCGAGTATGAAGCTCTTGGAACCCAGAAAGAACGCGGTTCCCGAGCACAGCAGCACCAGCAGCCATACTTTAAACCGAACCTTTCCCCAGCGGAACAGCGCCGCCAGGAAGAGCAGCATCAACGTCGCTTGCGCAAGCGACCACCATACCCCGACTCCGGTACGGTAGCGTTGATAAGCCTCGCGGCTTTGGGTAAGCCACATCACACCGGCCCCGCTGCTCACGGCCAAAGCCACATACAAGACCACAAACTCTGCAATCAGCAACATCACCGCCAGCGAACTTGGGCCGCCCTCGATGAGGAAGGGCCGACTGACCCTGGCTAGAAACTCCAGAGGAGAACGCAAAGGCGACACTTTGACCAAATAGGCAAGAGAAAAAGCCGCGAAGTACAAGCAACTGAGAACGATGGTGTAGTTGACCGCGGCCTTCGGAATCAGAAGCAGCTTCAGCTTCAGGAATAACCACGGGCTCAGAACGGACGACACGAAGAAATGAGTTCCGAAGAGCGATACCGGCGTGAGGAAGGTGTTGTACTTGCGCGTTACCAGCACAATCGCCGATGCGATTACCACGCCGTTTAACGCCAGCAATCCATAGCTGTTCATCAGCACCTATATCCCTCGCGTTGTAAGGCCGCATTTGGCGCCCGCCTCCGCGGCTTTCGCTGCCGGAGCGGGTCGGGTCGCGCATCTGGTTTATCCGGCTAGTTCCGGCACTGCCCGTCTTTCCGGGGCGAGTTCCTTCGCGAACCGTCCCGCCAAGGCCAGGCTGGTCAGGAATATCAAGTAAGAGAAGAGCGTGTTCGCCGCTGCGGCGGTCGCCCCATAGGAGGGAATCCAGATCAGATTCAACACAACATTGCTGCTGGCGGCGATCGCCGTACATGCCAGGACCTTCTTTTCCATACTCCAGGCGATGTAGGCATTGCTCAGATACGATGTAAGGAAGTCGAGTGGTATGGCCCATGCGAGCAGTGCCAGGAGCCACGTTGCCGCCAGGAACTGATGGCCGAACACGATATCCAACACCAGTTTGCGCGAAACCGACAGCAGCAAGGCGATAGCGCCTCCCACGCAAAAGAGGATAAGCAGGATTCGCGGACGCAGCGCGCGGGCCCGACCGGCAGCGTCCTGCTTTGCATGTCTCGGATAAAGGACCTGCATCAGTAGATAGTAGGTGAACAACACCTGATTCATGATTCGGTAGGCGGCACTGTAAAGGCCGACCTGGTGGGGATTGGACATCACCCCCAGCATCAGCATGTCGATCGTGTTGAACGCCAGATTACAGAACCACGCCAGCCCCATAATGCTGGTGCGCGACCATGCCAGCGACTCGCGAACCGCTGCAAGGTTGATGCGCTGCTCGCCCGCCGGCCTCCATTTCCGCCACCATCCGTAAAACGCGATTCCCTGGGCGATGTAGCCCACGGCATTGCCGGCGACCAGCCACCAAAGCACGTGCTGGCTGCGGAGTCCCAGCAGCAGGAATAACAAGACACTGCCGGGAATCATCATCTTGGTTGCGGCGATCAGCCGCATGTTCTCTTTGCCCCACGCCGCCCATTCCAGTGAAACCGCATAGAGACAGCTCATCGCGGAAAAGAAAAAGAGAAATACCTTCAGCTGGAAAGGGGTATTGCTCAACAGCGCGTAGCCGAGCAGCAGTGGAAGAATCGCCGCGCCCATCAGCAGCCGGCGTCTCTGTACCCGTTCTACAATCTCCGACCCAGCCTGCGGGTACTTGGCTATCAGGCGCGCTCCCACATGCCGCAAGCCGAAGTCGATGAAGGGATAGGTGTACTGCACCATGCTCTGCGCCAATGCATAAACGCCGACGAACACCACTCCCCACTTGCGGGCAAGAATGAGCAAGGACGCAATGCCGCAGAGCCGCGCGGGTATGTCCCCGGAGGCGAGGTCGAAAAGACTGCGCGTGGTCTGCCGGAAGGAGCTGCGGCTGATCATCCACTGGGCCCTGGTGTCAGATTCACGCCATTGGCGGGAGGAAATGCGTATCCCCACAACTGCCCTTTTGCCCGAAGCGCGTAGAGACGAGCGCCTTCGAGGTCTCCCTTGCACAACTGAATTCCTCCCCGGCACAGCGACCGGGCCACGCAACCAACCAGTACCGGCCAAGGATAATCGTGCACTCGCAGCACGCGTCCTACGCCGAGCGCATAGCGATACGTCTTGGTCAGCAGGCGAGGGCGGTCGCCAAGGTAGGGATGGAAGACGGTGAGGCTGGGTTCATACCACACCGGCATGCCTGATCGCACCGAACGAATCAAGTATTCCAGATCCTCACCTGACTGGTAGGGGGACGAGGTGCCTGGGCCAATGTCCTCGCAGAAAGAACCGATGGACTGGGCGGCTTCCATTCGCAGGAAAGCGTTCGTCATCATCGCACATTGCAGGATGGTTCTCTTGGTACACGGCCCTCCACGGAAGCCGAATTTCGGCGCCATCGATCGTCCGCTCTCATCCCGCATGGCGGTCAGCAAAACGGCATATTGGGGACGCTGTGCGAACCAGTCTTTTACGGTCTGCAGAAGCTCAGGCGGATACCAGCAGTCATCGTCGGGAAAGGCTATGATGTCGCCGCCCGCAGTGCGCAGGCCCAGGTTCCGTGCTTTGGAGACTCCGCGCTGACAGCGCAAGTGCCGGATTCTGAGTGCGGAATGGCTTCCGATCACCGGATCAAGACGCTCATCGCTGTTCTGATCCACCACGATGACTTCAAAGTCGCGATAGGTCTGACTGTCCAGGCTGGTCAGCAGCCGCTCAAGTTCGGCAACTCGGTCCCACGTCGCTACGATAAGGGAAATCATGGTGAGGGGAATCGGAACGTACGTTTCAAGGCTGCCACTTTAGCGCGGATGTTTGGGTCCTGCTGTCTTCGATTCCAGGCTTCCGCGAGCAGGGCTACAAAGCACGAGAGCAGGAACGTAACCACAGCCGTTCCCAGCACGATCAACAAGCGCGGCGGACCCGACTTTCTTTCCGGCGGGATCGCTTTGTCCACTACCTGGATCATCACCGCTTCCTTGGCCTCATCGAGGCGTGCGGCTTCCAGTTGCTTGCTGAGGAACTCGTACAGCGCTTCGTGATACTTGAGATCGCGCGAGCGGCGAAGATATTCCAACTCGGCCTGAGGCAGTTGCCGTGTCGGCACCTCGAGATTGCCGTTGCCGGTCTCACCGGTGTTGCGTTCCAGCTTGGCTAACTGCGCCCGCAATCCAGCCAATTCCTCCTCTGCGCGGCGCAGGTCCGGATTGTCCGCGGTGGCATACGTCCGCATCGCTTGCAGCTGCACTTCCTTGATGGCCACCTGCGCCCGCATGTTGGCCACGGCATCGACAATGGCCCTCCCTTGAGCGTCGGGCTGAATCAAGCCTGTCTTTTCCTGTGCCTGTTTCATGGCCAGCTCGGCCACCGACAGATCTTCGCGTTCCGCATCCAGCTTCTGTTGATAGAACAGACGGCGCTGCGCCGCCTCGCTGACAGCCAGATTCTGGTTCAGATAGCGCAACTGCGTCACATAAGCGTTGGCCAAATCGGCGGCACGCTTCGGGTCACCATCGCTGACGCTGACAGAGATCAGCCCTTCGTCGCCCGCCTCGATCTTGCTGCGGCTATCCAGCTTCTTTCTCGCGTCCTGATAACGCTTGTAACCATAGGCGCCGCGCAAATCATACTGGTCGATAATTCCATCCTGCACGGTTCTGCTCTTTAGCATCGCGACAAAGAGATCATCCGGATCCTTCAACCCCAGATCGCCGTTCGCAAGACCTCCCAACATACCGATCTGGCCTAACAGGAACGCCGTAGAGGATTGGCTCTGCTGAGGCGGGAGAATGGTCGTGGTTGCCGTGTACGTCGCCGGCAGAACCAGTGATACGACGATTGCCAGCGCCGCTGCGCCCAGCGTGACTGTGACGATGGCACCGTTATGCCGGCTGATTGTCAGAAGCACATCGATGAAGTCAATCTCGCGACTCTCACTTTCAGTCTCGAGTCGCGTCACCACAGCATCGTCGTAGGCGGCACTGCCTGGGTGTAGGTCGGTTGTTTTGGAACTTTCACGCATAGGTTACTTCCCCATTCGTGTTCGCTGGGTGAGCGAACCATTCCACCTTGGTTGAATTACTGCATCAACACGTGGATCGCGGCGGCAGCCAGTCCGAAGTTAAACAGAATCTGCGACCAGTCCTTGAAGCTCCGGAAGCCCGCACCGGGGTTCAGCTGCTCCGGAACCACCACCGTGTCTCCCGGCATCAGAACCATACTCGCGAAGCCGCCCGACCAAAAGCCTGGGGCGGCATCCTTGCTGACAACTGCGCCATTCGCGAGGACCACGAAGATCTTGCTCTTGTCGGCGGCGCGAGTCGGTCCACCGGCGTCACGTAAATATCGCGAAACCGTCTTGCCTTCCTTTTGTATGAACGAACCCTGGTTATAGACGTCGCCAACAACGCTGACGACAATAGGACGGCTGGGCACGTAGAAGTGGTCTCCATCCTCCAGTGGAATATCAGGAATATCGGCAATGCTCGTATCATTGGGATGAAGATTCAGCACGATCCTTCCATCTGCCTTGAACTGCCGCAGCTTGTCCAGGCTGACGCGCTGCGCGTCCATTGCGGCTTTGGCGGCGTTGGCTTCGTCGGTGTTCTTCGCATTCTGCGAGGCCTGGACCGCCTGCCGCGCCAGGTCCTTTTCCATCTGAGCAATGACCATATCCAGCCGCTCCTGCTGCTGAATACGGGTGGATTCGCGCGTGAACACCGCGCCGTACAGATAAGCCGAAGGCGCCAGCCCGCCCGCCGCAGTGACGAGGTCGCGCAATCCCTGGCCCGGCTGTGCGCGATAGATGCCAGAGGATGCGAACTCGCCCTCCAGTCTCACCAACTTGGTTTGTTGTTCGCGCGGTACACGCAGATCGGCCTGCGAGAAAATGGTGAGGATGTCGCCCGGCTGCAGGATCAGATTGCTAGCTTCGTCGTGTTGCAGCACTGCCTTGCCGAGGTTGAAGGGAATGAGTTCGGTTGAAAGATCCTTCTGGCTGATGCGCTGAATGACGGCATAGTCCCAATTGATCTCTGGCGCATTCCTTCGAACGTCGTTTAGTTCCCCGGTCAGGCGTGTCCCGCTGGCCTGCATTTGCAGATTGATGGCATTCTGCTGCGTCCAGTATTCGCGGGTAATGAGAAACTCGCGGTCGGGGATTAGGTCGCTGATCCGCATTCCATCATGCCAGGGATATCGCCCTGGAGCTGCCACATTGCCGCGCAGCGTAACCGAGTTCACAAAGCGCGGCGAGATAGGCGCGAAATTCAGGACGTCGCCGTCCTTCAGCGGACGTGCCAGCCCGGCCTCATCCAGCTTGATTTCCTCGATGCTGCGATCCTTGCGGTCCTTAATTTGCTCGACGTAGACCTTGCCTCCGTACGCAGTCGTCGTCAGTCCGCCGGCCATTTTGAGAACGTCTCCTAAGCTGACTTCCGACTTGAGCTCGTAGATCGCAGGGTTGTTCACCTGGCCGCCCATCGCGACTTGGGCGCCGATCGGCATGAAGTAGATCACGTCTTCCGGCTGCAGGACGACGTCCTTGCTCTTGTCTCCCTTGATGAGGAGATCGTACAGATCGAAATCTGCGATGACGCTCGAGCCACGCTTCAATTGAATGTGTCGCATGGAGCCTGCCGCAGACGGCCCACCGGAGGCGAATACCGCATTGGCCAGCGTGCTGAGCGAGCTGACCGTGTAGCGGCCCGGACGTCTTGCCTGTCCGACGACAAAAACGTCAATCGAGCGCAACTCGCCCATGCTGACGTTCAAGTCAAAATTCTGATAGATGCGGCCGATCTGGGATTTCAGGAAGCTCTGCAGCTGATCGTAGCGGAGTCCAGCGACATTCAAATTGCCGACCTTGGGAATGTATACCGCTCCATTGCGATCCACACGGCTGTGAACATCCAGATCGATCTGTCCCCAGGCGCGGATCAGCAGCTCATCGCCCGGTCCAATGACGTAGTCGGCCGTGACGGGCACACGGTCCACCGGAGCAAAGGTGGTTGGAACGTTGAGAAATAGATTCTGTCCGTAGATCGGCAGCGTCTGTCCCAACGACGCTGCCACCAGCTGTTGAAAGTCGGTCAATTCCACTGTTTTGGCCTGGCTGGTCTCCAACTGCTGCGGTGGCTTGGGAGGGGTGGTCGTGGACGGAAGGGTATGAGTGTCGTCCAACACCACGCTCGGTGTCGGGGATGGTACTCCCTCGGGCGTTGGTGAACTCGGATTCGCTTGTGGCTGGGCGGCGTCGGCTCCGGTCGAGTTCATCACCGTAGTGCCGTCCTGAGCGCTGGCAGTTAAAGAGCCAATTGCGGCGACGGCACAAAGAGTGAAAACGACGAGAAGGCCGCGAAGCTCGCCGCGAATCGTGCTCTTCTGTCTCAGAGGAAGGTAGCGACCAGTTCCAGACACAGATTTCAAAGTGGCCCTCCAAAATCCGCGTTATTGACCCCGACAAACGACAAAAGCATCGCTCAGTCCGACGCTTGTCCTGAAGTCCCAACCGGCGCGGGTGCCGGCTGTTGCCGCAGAGCATTCAGCCAGAACTGCGTGTAACCCGGAGTCAATGCCTGCGCATCCCACGGCGAATCGCGTCCCGTTACCAGGCGATGAAAGTTGCGGTGAGCACTGACCGCCGCGGCCAGTCCAAGGGTCGCAAAGGTAGGCTCCAAATTGCAAATCGAGCCGCGGTCGGCACAGCGTCTGAAGTAACCGTTAACCGCGTCGAAGATTGACCCCAGGTGCTCGCGGAACATACGTTCGGCGCCCGGCAGTTCAAATCCCGCAACGTACACCAGGCGCATCAGCTCCGGGTATTGCGCCACAACGTTCACCACAAATTCCACCAGCATAGGTACGACAATCTCGGGGTCGAGGTCACCGGCTAACCCCTGTTGCAGCTCCCGTCCCAGCTTAAGCCGGCTCAAGCGCGATTCCGCTGCGACCCAGAACAGATCAGCCTTCCGGGCGAAGCAGCGAAACAGAGTGGCTTCGTTCACCCTGGCAAGATGCGCGATCTCGCGCGTGCTGGTGCCTTTGTAGCCCTGGCGCGAGAACAGCTGAACCGCTGCCTCAATGATCCGAACTTCGGTGACACTTCTCTCTGCTGCTTTGTTCACAAGAGAGGGTCCTTTGCGGATTAGTTTGGAACGATTTGCGGACTACTGCTTGAGGGCTTCGATCTGGTCGGCGCCGATCTCGACGGCGACA